>CAYTMB010000013.1:0-15896 GCA_964438465.1 uncultured Rhodovulum sp.
GCTGCGCCGCAGCCGGCGGGCGACGGCGTCGAGGCAGGCTTGGAACGCGCGCTTTCGGGCCATGCGGCTCTGGTAGCCGAGATCGCCGGAGGCTGTCCACGGGCGGCCCGGCTTCCCGCGAACGGTCAGGCGGCGCGGCGGGCGCGGCGCTCGATCAGCCGGACGCGCAGCAGGCTGACCGCGAAGGCGAGGGTGAGCGCGAGCACGATGGTCGGGGCCGGGGCGGCGTCGAGCCAGAAGCTGGCGTAGACGCCGATCAGCGCGGCGGCGACGCCGAGAGCGGCGGCGAGCGCCAGCATCGGGCCGAAGCGGCGGACCCAGAGGAAGGCGGTGGCGCCGGGGGTGATGAGGAGGGCGACGGAGAGGATCAGGCCGACCGCCTGAAGGGCGCCGACCACGGCGAGGGCGACCAGCGCCAGCAGGCCGTAGTGCAGCAGGCGAACGGGCAAGCCGATCGCCCGGGCGTGGCCGGGATCGAAGATCTGCGCGACGAGGTCGGCGCGAAAGGCGAGCAGCGCGGCCACGACGATCGCGCCGGCGAGCGCGGCCCAGCCGACGTCGGCCCAGATCACCCCGAGCATGTCGCCGAAGAGGAGGTGGCTGAGGTGCAGCGTCGTCGGCAGGCTGGCGTAGAGCACGAGGCCGAGGCCGAACAGGCCGGAGAACACCACGCCCATCGCGGTGTCCTCCTTGATCCGGCTGTTGTCCTTGAGCCAGCCGGTGCCGGCGGCGCAGACGAAGCCGGCGACGAAGGCGCCGATGGCGATGGGCAGGCCGGCGACGAAGGAGAGGATCACGCCGGGCAGCACGGCGTGGCTGATCGCGTCGCCCATCAGCGCCCAGCCGCGCAGGATCAGGAAACACGACAGCATCGCCATCGGCAGGGCGGTGGCTATGGCGATGGCGAAGGCCATCTGCATGAACGGCAGCTGGAACGGGAGCAGGGCGTCAGTCATGGCGCAGCCGCCGCGCCCGCGCCGCGAGCGTGCCGTGTTTCGGGGCGAAGACGAAGGCGAGCAGGAACAGCGCCGTCATCAGCACGATGATGAGGCCGCCGGTGGCGCCGTCGAGAAAGAAGCTGAGATAGGCGCCGAGCGCCGAGCAGCCGGCGCCGATGGCCACCGCGATCAGGATCAGCCGGTCGAACCGGTCGGTCAGCAGATAGGCGGTGGCGCCGGGGGTGATGATCATCGCGACGACGAGAAAGGCGCCGACGGTCTGCAGCGCCGCGACCGTGGCGGCGGCGAGCAGCGCGAAGAACAGCGCCTTGAGCAGGCCGGGGCGCAGGCCGACCGAGCGGGCGTGGATCTCGTCGAAGAACACCGCGAGGAAGTCGCGCCATTTCAGGGTGAGGATCGCGAGGGCGACGCCGCCGATCAGCACGAGCTGCAGCGTGTCGTTCGGGGTGATCGCCAGCACGTTGCCGAGCATGATGGTCTGGATGTTCACCGATGTCGGCCGGATCGAGATCATGAACAGGCCGAGCGCGAAGAAGCCGGTGAAGACGACGCCGATCACCGCGTCCTGGCGCAGACGGGTGGTGGCGCCGAGGCCGAGGATCGCGGCCGCGGCGAGGCCGCCGGAGAAGAAGGCGCCCAGCGTGAAGGGCAGGCCGAGGATGTAGGCGCCGGCGACGCCGGGCACGATGGCGTGGCTGAGCGCGTCGCCGATCAGGCTCCAACCTTTCAGCATCAGGAAGGCCGAGAGGAAGGCGCAGAGCGCGCCGACCAGCGCCGAGACCCAGATGGCGTTGACCATGTAGTCGTAGGCGAAGGGTTCAAGCAGCACGGTCGTCCTCCGGACCGGGTTTCGGCTCGGGGTCGGGGCCGGTGTCGTAGATCACGAAGGGGCGCTCGTCGTCGGTGAGCACGGTGACGCGGCGGGCGTCGGCGTCGTCGTGAAGCGCCGCGCCGCCGAGCACGAAATGCCGCAGCTTGCCGCCGAACGCGCGTTCCAGGTTGGCCTGGGTGAACACCTCCCCGGTCGGGCCGGCGGCGAGCACGCGGCGGTCGATCAGCACGGCGCGGTCGCAGAAATCCGGCACCGAGCCGAGGTTGTGGGTGGAGATCAGCATCACCCGGCCCTCGTCGCGCAGCTCCTTCAGGAGGGCGACGATGGTGTCCTCGGTGGTGACGTCGACGCCGGTGAAGGGCTCGTCGAGCAGGATCACCCTGCCCTCCTGCGCCAGCGCGCGGGCGAGGAAGACGCGTTTCTTCTGGCCGCCGGAGAGCTCGCCGATCTGGCGTCGGGCGAGATCGGCCATGCCGACGCGGGCGAGGGCCCGGGCGACCAGCTCGCGGTCGTGGGGTGCCGGGCGGCGCAGGAAGCCCATGTGGCCGTAGCGGCCCATCATCACCACGTCCTCGACCAGCACCGGAAAGGTCCAGTCGACCTCCTCGGCCTGGGGCACGTAGGCGACGAGGTTGCGGCGCAGCGCCGCCTCGCGCGGCATGCCGAGGATTTCGACCGAGCCGGAGCGCAAGGGCACGAAGCCCATGATCGCCTTGAACAGCGTGGATTTGCCGGAGCCGTTCACGCCGACCAGCGCGGTGATCGAGCCTTCGGGCAGCTCGAAGCTGGCGGCGTCGAGCGCGGTCAGGCCGGTGCGGTAGGTGACGCCGACGTCGCGGACCGAGAGGCCGGTCATGGCGCCAGCGCCTCGGCGATGGCGCCGGTGGTGACGCGCATCAGGTCGAGGTAGCTCGGCACCGGGCCGTCGGGCGGGCTGAGGCTGTCGACGTAGAGCACGCCGCCGTAGGCGATGCCGGTCTCGCGGGCGACCTGCTGCGCCGAGCGCGGGTCGACGGTGGATTCGGAGAAGATCACCGGCACCTCGTGTTCGCGGATCAGGTCGATCGCCCGGCGGATCTGCTGGGGGGTGCCGGTGTTGGCCTCGTTGATCGGCCAGATGTAGATCTCGCCGAGGCCGAAGTCGCGGGTGAGGTAGGCGAAGGCGCCCTCGGAGGTGGCGAGCCAGCGGTGGTTGTCGGGGATGGCGGCGAGCCGTTCGCGGATCGGCGCGGCGAGCGCCTCGATCTCGGCGGCGTAGGCGGCGGCGTTGGCGGCGTAGGTTTCGGCGTTGGCGGGGTCGGCCTCGGCGAGCGCCGCGCGGATGTTCTCGACATAGACCAGCGCGTCGGTGGTCGACATCCAGGCGTGCGGGTTGGGCTGGCCGGCGTAGGGGCCGTCGGCGATCGGGATCGGCGCGACGCCCTCGGTCACCACCACGGCGGGCACGTCGCGCATGTTGCGGAAGAAGCGTTCGAACCAGGCCTCGAGGCCGAGGCCGTTCCACAGGATCAGGTCGGCGTCCGAGGCGGTGCGGATGTCCGAGGGCGTGGGCTGGAAGTTGTGCACCTCGGCCCCGGCGGGGATCAGCGAGGCGACGTCGGCGGCGTCGCCGGCCACGTTGCGCGCCATGTCGGCGACGATGGTGAAGGTGGTCACGACCTTCAGCTTCTCGGCGGCGGCGATGGGGGCGGCGAGGCCGAGGCCGAGCAGGGCGGCGGACAGAAGGCGGGCGGCGGCGCGAAACATCCGGATTCCTCGGTCGGGGACGGATTGGGTATAGCGGCGCCGGCCATTATTGCAAATGATAATCCATCGCAAAAACGCGAATTGCAAAGCGCGGTCCGGCCCGCGTATGGTTTCGGGCGATGGGGATCGCGGCGAAACCGGCGGATTACGAGGCGATGCTGCGCGACGCGGGTCTGCGCATCACCAAGCCGCGCCGGGTGATTCTCGACATCCTGCACCGCTCCGAAGGCCATCCCGACGCGGCGGCGATCTTCGAGCAGGCCGCGGCGATGGACAGCCGCATCTCGCTTGCCACGGTCTACCGCACCATGAAGGCGCTGGAGGAATCTGGCGCGATCCAGCGCCACGCCTTCGGGCATGGCCCGGCGCGGTTCGAGCAGGCGCAGGTCGGCCACCACGACCATCTGATCGACCTCGACACCGGCGAGGTCGTCGAGTTCACCAGCGCGCGCATCGAGGCGATCCAGCAGGAGATCGCGGCGCGGCTGGGCTACGAGATCGTGCACCACCGGCTCGAGCTGTACGGGCGCAAGATCAAGGCGTGACTTCGGCCTCCGGGGGCGCGGGCGGCGGATCGAGCGCGTCGAGCGCGGCCGAGAAGCCGAGCAGCGAGGCCGACAGCCGGACGCGCACCCCGTCCACCAGCGTCAGCGTGACCTCGACGGACCGCTCGCGCCGCAGCGCCCGGCGCAGGTCGTCGGCCAGCGGCGCGTCGGCGACGCAGCCCGCCGGATCGCAGGTCCGCCAGGGGACGAGGCGCAGCGGCTCGTCGCCGAGGGCGAGCGTGACGCCGTCGGGCAGGTGGAGCGGCAGCGCGGTGCGCAGCGCCAGCGCGGCGCCGTCGGCGGCGACCGCGAGGCCGAGCACCTCGGCGCCGCCGGCGCCGCGCACCGCGGTGCGGATCGCGCAGCCCGCGGCGGGGCAGCGCAGGACCCAGTCGCGATGGACCGCCTCGCGGGCGCCGACCGCGGCGCGGACATGCGGCGGATCGGCGGCGGCGGCCCCGGCGGCGAGCGTCGCCGCAACGGCCAGCGCGCGGGCCAGCCGGGTTAACCGGATATCAACCACGATAGATTCCGGCCATTAGCGATTGTTCAACGCCGTTCGCGGAATGTCCCATCACGCGGCTGAACGGCCGGCGCGGCGGGGCCCGAAGGCGGCCCGGACGCCGCAGAAGTCAGAAGGGCGATCAACGGTCACGCACATGCGGGCCATCCATGTCCTGAGCGGGGTCGAAAGCCCCGCACGCCACGAAGGAATACACTTATGGCTTCGATCCTCACCAACACCAGCTCGATGGTCGCCCTGCAGACCCTCAAGACCATCAACAAGGGCATGGGCCAGGTCCAGAACGAGATCTCGACCGGGCTGCGCGTCTCGACCGCCAAGGACAACTCCTCGTCCTGGGCGATCGCCTCGACGATGAGCTCGGACATCGGCGCCTACAAGAAGATGTCCGAATCGCTGACCTCGGCCTCGCAGACCATCGGCGTCGCGCGCGACGCGGCCGAGCAGATGGTCACGATCCTGAAGCAGGTCCAGCAGAAGGCCGTGCAGGCCAAGGAGCCGGGCGCCGATCTGGTCGCGCTGCAGGCCGATGTCGACGCGCTGACGGCGACGATGCAGTCGATCGCCGCCTCGGCGCAGATCAACGGCATCAACATGGTGGGCAACACCGACACCCGCAGCTTCGCGGTGTCGCTGACCCGCGTCGGCGCCGGCGACGTCGGCCTCGAGGTGCTCGACGTCGACGGCGTCGATCTCGCCGCCGACGCGGCCGCGGACGTCACCCTGGTGGCGGATGCGACGGACGAGACCGACATCGACGCGATCGAGACGCAGCTCCAGGCCGCGATCTCCGCCGCGGCGGCCTTCGGCTCGGCCCAGACCCGCATCGACGCCCAGAACGAGTTCCTGAGCAAGCAGATGGACTCGATCAAGACCGGCATGGGCGCGCTGGTCGACGCCGATCTCGAAGAGGCCTCGGCCCGGCTGACCGCGCTCCAGACCCAGCAGCAGCTCGGCATCCAGGCGCTGTCGATCGCCAACCAGGCGCCGCAGAACGTGCTGTCGCTGTTCCGCTAAGGGCGACCCGGCCGGGGCGGGCCTGCGTCCGCCTCGGCCTCTCCCCCCTCTCGTCGGCTGAACCTCCCGCGGCTTGCCCGGGTCCCCAAGGGGTTTGAAGATGTCCATGCATGCCCAGGCCCGTTCGGGCTACGCCGGCGCCGCGACGCCGATCCGCACCGACCGCGGCGCGGAATACGCCGTCTTCGCCCGCGTCACCCACCGGCTGTCGGCGCTCGACGAGAGCGACGGCGCCTGTTTTCCCGTGCTGGCCGCCGCGGTCGGCGACAATCAGAAGCTGTGGGGCGCGCTCGCCGAGGACCTGATGCACGACGGCAACGCGCTGCCGGTCGGGCTGCGCGCGCAACTGGTCGGTCTCGCCGAGTTCGTGCGCCGGCACACGCTGCGCGTCCTCGCCGGCAAGGCCTCGATCGCGCCGCTGGTCGACATCAACACCGCGATCATGCGTGGCCTGCGCGGCGACGTCGAGGCGTCGTCGTGACCGGCCTCGTCCTGAAGCTCGGGCCGCGCGAGCGGGTGATGATCAACGGCGTCGTGATGGAGAACGGCGACCGCCGAACCCGGATCAACATCCTGACGCCGGAGGCCAACGTGCTGCGGCTGCGCGACGCGATCCACCCCTCCGAGGCGAACACCCCGGTGCGGCGGGTCTGCTACATCGCCCAGCTGGTGCTGGCCGGCGAGGCCGACGCCGAGGAGGGCCGCCGGCAGGTGCTGCGCGGCATCGAGCAGCTGAGCCAGGTCTTCACCGACCCCGAGAGCCGCGCGCATCTCGCCGCCGCGACCGAGGCGGTCGCCGCGAGCCGGTTCTATCAGGCGATGCGGGCGCTGCGGAACCTGCTGCCGCGCGAGACGCGGCTGCTCGGGGTCCGATCGGCCTGAGAAGGAAAGGCGCGGCGCATGAGCTTTCAGCCCCAGATCCCCCTGCCCGGACTCGCCGGCTGGCGATTCCTCGAGCGCACGCAGGCGACCCAGCAGGCCGCCTTCGAGAAGGGTCCGGCGCTGGCGCGCGAGATCGCCTATTTCGAGGAGAAGATCGGGAGCGTCGCCTCGGCCGCCGATCTCGTCGCCGACCGCCGCCTGCTGAAGGTGGCGCTGGGCGCGTTCGGGCTGTCGGGCGAGATCGACAAGAAGGCCTTCGTGCGCAAGGTGCTCGAGAGCGGCGTCGAGGATCCCGCGTCGCTGGCGAACCGGCTGTCCGAGCCGGGGTTCAAGCGGATGGCCGCGGCCTTCGGCTTCGGGGACGCCGGCGGCGCGCGCACCGGCGAGGCGGGGTTCGCGGCGGGGATCGTCGCGGCCTACAAGACCCGCGCCTTCGAGGCGGCGGTGGGCGAGACCAGCAACGACATGCGGCTGGCGATGAATTTCCGCCGCGAGATGGCCGAGCTGTCGAAGGGCGCCGAGGGCGGCAGCTGGTACAGCGTGATCGGCTCGACGCCGCTGCGGCAGGTGATCGAGAAGGCCTACGGCCTGCCGAAGGCGTTCGGCCAGATCGACGTCGACCGCCAGCGCGACATGCTGCGCGACAAGACCAGCACGCTGTTCGGCACGGCGAACCTGACCGCCTTCGCCGACCCCGCGAATGTCGAGAAGGTGATCAACCGCTTCCTCGCCCGGGCGCAGCTCGAAGCCGGGCCGTCCGCCGCCACGCCGGGGTCGGCGGCGCTGACGCTGCTGCGCGGCGCCACCTCGGGCGGCTCGGCGGGGCTCTACAACCTGCTCGCGGCGCGCGGCTGATGCGACGGCGCGGGGCGGCCTGCCGCGGGCGGGGCGTGGGGGGCGATCCGTCGCTTTAACTGCCCGCGCGCGAATGTTAAGGGAAGCGGACCCGAGCGAGGGGAACGCCCGATGCCGCCTGTGCCAGAGGCCCACCGCGGCGCCGCCGAGGCGGCGCCGGCCTTGGGCTCGACTGTCGACGCCCGCGAGTCGCGGCTCGCCGGTGTTGTGCTGCCGCCGGACCTCGGTCTGCGGCGCGACCATGTCGTGCCGCCGGGGGAGCGCGGGGCCGGTTTCGACGACGGCTACGATTTCCGGACGCTGATCTACGACGCGGTCTGGCTGCCGCGCGCGCGCCGGGTCGCGCTGATCGCGCCGAAGCTGTTGAACCTGGAGCGTGTCCTGCGCGACGGCGAGGTCAGGCTCGACGGGCGGGTGGCGCCGGTGTCGCGCATCCTGCGGCGGCGCCGCCATGACGTCGTCCTGCTGAAGGCCGAGGCGGCGCCGGTGGAGCTCGCGATCGCCTGGGACGGCTGGAGCGCGGCGGTCGCGCCGCCGCCGGCCGAGGCGGAGGTCTTCGCCGGGCGCAACGTGCTGATGACGGTGTCGCGCGACAACAGCCTGCGCTGGATCCGGGACTGGGCGGGCTACCACGTCCGCGAGCATGGCGCCGACGCGGCGCTGTTTTACGACAACGGCTCGCGGGGCTACGGGCCGGATGACCTGCTCGGCGTGCTGTCCGGGATCGCGGGGCTGGCGGCGGTGCGGGTGGTGCGGGTCGAGGCCCCGTTCGGCCCGCTCGCGGCGCGCGGGGCGCGGTCGCGGGCGCTGTTCCTGCAGAACGGGCTGTGGAACGTCGGGCGGCTGCGCTTCCTGCGCGACGCCCGCGCGGTGCTGCCCTGCGACGTCGACGAGCTGGTGACGCGGCGGGGCGCGCGCAGCGTGTTCGATGCGGCGGCCGCATCCCGGGTCGGTTTCGTGAAGTTCCGCGGAACGTGGCGCGCGCACCGGCTGGGGCCGGATGTGGAGCCGCTGCACCGGGATCATCTGTACCTGCCCGACCGCGCCGGCGGCTGCCCGACGAAATACTGCGTCGCGCCCGGGGGCCGGCTGCGGCGGCATTCCTGGAACACGCATGGCGTCGACCTGCTGCCTTTCTCCGGCTTGTTCGAGACCGACGAGTTCGGCTACCTGCACTGCCACGGCATCTCGACGCGCTGGAAGAGCGCGACCTCGCGCCGCTCGCTGGCGGCGGGACCGCTCGACGCCGCGACCGAGCGGCTTCTGGGGCGGCATTTCGGCGGGGACCCGCCTTCGGGGGACGCGGCCGGCCGCGCATAGCCGCAGCGGACGGAGCCCTCCGGGCGCGCTTGGGCACGCGTGCCCAGAGAGCTATCCTGTTGAATTTGCATGTAATTCCGGAGCCTGTTAACGTTCCGGCAAGCTACATGGCTACATGACAGTGAGCGATAGCGGCGCTCGCCGCGGCGGCTCCGGGCGGTCAGCGCTTCTGAAGCCGCGTGGGCGGGGCGGGCGCCGGGCCGCCGAGAAGGGACTCCAGCCGGGCGAAGCTGGCGGGCACGCCGTCGGGGGCGGGTTCGGCGAAGAAGGCGTCGAGGCCGGGCCAGAGCGTCATCGCTTCGTCGATGGCGGGGTCCGAGCCGGGGACGTAGAGGCCGGTCTGGATCATCAGCGCGGCGTTTTCATAGGCGGTCAGCACCCGGCGCAGTTTGGCGAGGCGGGCGTTCTCGGCTTCGGAGGCGATGCCGGGCAGGCTGCGCGAGACCGAGCGGCGCACGTCGATGGCCGGGAAGCGGCCGCGCTCGGCGATGCCGCGGTCCATCACCACATGGCCGTCGAGCACGCCGCGGGTGATGTCGGCGACGGGTTCGTCCATGTCCGAGCCGGCCACCAGCACGCTGAACACGCCGGTGATGTCGCCCTTGCCGGTCCCGCCTGGCCCGGCGCGCTCGCAGAGCCCGGCGATCAGGTTGGCGGTCGAGGGCGGGAAGCCGCGCAGGCTGGGCGCCTCGCCGGCGGTCAGCGCGATCTCGCGGTGCGCCTCGGCGAAGCGGGTCAGGCTGTCGAGCATCAGGAGGACGTGCTGGCCGCGGTCGCGGAACACTTCGGCGGTGGCCATCGCCATCCAGGCGGCGCGGCGCTTGATCAGCGGGGCCTGGTCGGAGGTGGCGGCGATCACCACGGCGCGGGCCATGCCCGCCGGGCCGAGGACGTGCTCGGTGAACTCGCGCAGCTCGCGCCCGCGCTCGCCGATCAGGCCGAGCACGACGACGTCGGCCTCCAGCCCGCGGGCGAGGTCGGCGAGCAGGGTGGACTTGCCGACGCCCGAGCCGGCGAAGATGCCGATGCGCTGGCCGCGCGCGACCGGCAGGATGGTGTCGAACACCCGGAGCCCGCTGCCGAGCCGGGGACCGAGGCCCTTGCGGGAGGCGGCCGCCGGCGGGCTGCGGCGCAGCGGCGCGGCGGCGGGGCCGGGCTTGAGCGGGCGGCCGTCGAGCGGGGCGCCGAAGGCGTCGACGATCCGCCCGACCCAGCCGTCGGCGGGATGCGCCTCCGCGGCGCCGATCAGCGTCGCCGCGTCGCCGACGGCGGCGCCGTCGAGCGGCTGGTAGGTCATCGCCCGGGCGGCGCCCTCGGAGAGCGCCACGATCTCGCCGCCGAGCGTCTGGCCGCCGCGCAGGGCGATGGCGACCTGGTCGCCGATGCGGCCCTGGTGCGTCAGCCCGGCGATCTCGAGCGAGGCCTGGCCGACGGCGACGACGCGGCCGACGCGGCGGGAATTGGCGATGCGGCTGATTTCCTGCCGGAGCGCGGTGAAATCGGTGAGCATTTGTCTCGAACCCGGGTCGGCTGCGATTACGCTTTGTCAACCATCGAGGGTTAAGGCGGGGTTGCGACACAGCGGGAGACCCCTTGCGATCATGAGCCCCGACCTGACCCTGCTCCGCCTCTCCAGCCAGCTCGCGGCGCATTCCGCCGCGCGCCAGACCGTCATCACCGAGAACATCGCCCATGCCGACACGCCGGGCTACCGCGCGCGGGACATCCCCGATTTCGCGGCGACGCTGCGCGACGGGCCGGGGCTGTCGGCGCGCGCGACCCGGCCCGGGCATGTCGCCTTCGGGGCCGAGGCGAACGGGTTCGAGGCGCGGGAGGTCGCGGCCTTCGGGGCGGAGACGCCGAACGGCAACTCGGTCAGCCTCGAGGACCAGATGATCCGCGGCGCCGAGCTGCGGCAGAGCCACGACCTGGCGCTCGGGGTCTATCGCAAGACGATGGACATCCTGCGCACCAGCCTCGGGCAGAGGTAGGCCGCGATGAACGAGCTGACGCGGACCATGGCCGCCGCGGCGAGCGGCATGGCGGCGCAGGCGGCGCGGTTGCGGCTGGCGTCGGAGAACATCGCCAATGTCGACACGCCGGGCTACCACCGCAAGATGGTGTCCTTCGAGGCGA
The DNA here is from genome assembly GCA_964438465.1 of uncultured Rhodovulum sp. Taxonomy (GTDB): domain Bacteria; phylum Pseudomonadota; class Alphaproteobacteria; order Rhodobacterales; family Rhodobacteraceae; genus Amaricoccus. The sequence continues at coordinate 10,816 of CAYTMB010000013.1, forward strand.
CGATGGCGCGGGGCGACGATCCGCGGGCGGTGGCGACCGGGCCGGTGCAGCTCGACCGCAGCCAGCTGAACCGCATCAACGATCCGACGCATCCGCTGGCCGGGCCGGACGGGTATTACGACGGATCCAACGTCGAGCTGATGGTCGAGATCGCCGACGCCCGCGAGGCGAACCGCAGCTACGAAGCCAACCTGCGCATGTTCGAGCAGGCCCGCCAGATGGCCGGGTCGCTGATCGACCTGCTGCGACGCTAGAAAGGCGCCTTCATGGATATCAGATCGACCCTCGCCGCCCAGAGCTACACCCAGGTTCGGGCCGCCGCGGCGCCGGCGCCGGCCGAGCGCGGGCCGGCGGCGGCCTTCACCGCCGCGGCGACGGATTTTCTCGCGACGCTGCGCGAGGGCGAGGAGACGGTGAAGGCCGGGCTGGCCGGGCGGGCCGATCCGCAGGCGGTGGTCGAGGCGCTGGCCGCGACCGAGCTTGCGGTGCAGACCGCGGTCGCGGTGCGCGACAAGGTGGTCGAGGCCTATCAGGAAATCCTGCGCATGCCGGTCTGACGGCGATGAGCGAGGCCGAGGTCCTCGACATCCTGCGGCAGGGGCTGTGGACGGCGCTGATCATCGCGACGCCGATCCTGGCGGTGGCGCTGGCGGTCGGGCTGGCGATCGGCCTGCTGCAGGCGCTGACCTCGGTGCAGGAGATGACGCTGACCTTCGTGCCGAAGCTGGGCGCCATCCTCGCGGTGTTCTGGGTGACGATGAGCTTTTCCGGGGCGACGCTGGTGCGGTATTATCAGGATCAGATCATCCCGATGGTGATCGGGCGCTGACCGGCGGATCGCGCGTCTGTGCACGCGTGCGCATCGGATCAAGCTATTGATCTTGTGAGATAATTTCTCGAAAATTAACCTTCTGGCAACCGGTGCTGATCGTCGTCTTCGTCGCCGAGGACGGCCGCGACCAGCGCCTCCAGCGCGTCGTAGTCCTCGGGCGCGAAGCCGCCCATGCCCTGCATCCACAGGCCCGCGGCGCGCAGGCCGTCCGGCTCCAGCCGGCAGGCGGTGGTGCGGCCGGCGCGCGACTGGGCGACCAGGCCGGCGCGGGTCAGGATCTGCAGGTGCTTGGAGATCGCCGCCAGCGACATGGCGTGCGGCGCGGCGAGGTCGCCCACCGTGCGGTCGCCGTCGAGCAGGGCGGTCAGGATCGCCCGCCGGGTGGGATCGGCGAGGGCCGCAAAAACGGCGTCGAGATCGGGCCGGGCGTCGGTCATTCCGGCCTCCTGCGGCGGGCGGCGGGCAAAGTCAACCGCCGGGTTGAAGATTCCGGCGGGGTGGGTCGGCGCCCGGTTCCTTGGGCGCGTTCCGGGCGCCGTGTCGCTAAACCGGACGGTTGAGGGAATTTTACCGTGATATATCAAATGTTTGCGCGGGAGCGCCCGCGCGCGGCCCGCCTTGACAGCCGAGGCGCCTTTCCGTTACCACCCAAGGCGACAAAACCCGTGGCGGGATTGCCCGGGTCCGAGAGAGGAGCGGCGGGGCCATGTCCGAGGACCCGTTTTCCGAGCGCCTGAAGCGCCTCGAGGACCGGATCGCGACCGCCAAGGCCTCGCGCGCCGAACCCGTCTCGCGGGCGGGCGCAAAATACACGCAGGGCTCGCTGGCCTGGCGGATGGTGACGGAACTGGTGGCGGGAATGCTGCTGGGGCTGGGCATCGGCTGGGGGCTGGACGCCCTCTTCGGGACGCGGCCGCTGTTTCTGGTCGTGTTCGTCCTGCTCGGCTTCGCCGCCGGGGTCCGCGTGATGATGCGGACGGCGGCGGAGGTTCGGACGGGCAAGGGCGAGGGCGCGCTGGCGCGGCCCGCCGCATCGGTGAATGACGCCGGCAATGGCCGGCCGGACGGGGAATGAGGGCACGATGGCGGGCGAGACCGGGCACGGCGAAAGCGGCTTCAACATCCATCCGATGGACCAGTTCCGGGTCGAACCGCTGTTCGGCGGGACCGAGGTGCACTGGTACACCCCGACCAACGCCACGCTGTGGATGGCGCTGACCGTCATCGCGATCAGCCTGCTGATGGTGGCCGGCGCCCGCGGCCGCGCGCTGGTGCCCTCGCGCGCTCAGTCCGCGGCCGAGGTCACCTACGGCTTCGTGCGCAAGATGATCGAGGACATCGCCGGCAAGGAGGGGCTGAAGTACTTCCCCTATATCTTCACGCTGTTCCTGTTCATCCTGTTCTCGAACCTGCTCTCGCTGCTGCCGACCAGCTTCGCGCCGACCTCGCATATCGCGGTGACCGCGGTGCTGGCGATCGCGGTGTTCGTGACGGTGACGGTGATCGGCTTCGTCAAGCACGGCGTCGGGTTCCTCAGGCTGTTCTGGGTCACGAGCGCGCCGACGGTGGCGCTCCGGATCGTGCTGGCGGTGATCGAGGTGATCTCGTATTTCGTCCGGCCGCTCAGCCACTCGCTGCGTCTGATGGGCAACATCATGGCCGGCCACGCGGTGCTGAAGGTGTTCGCGGGCTTCGCCGGCGCGCTCGGCGTCGCCGCGGTGATCCCGATCGTCGCGATCACCGCCGTCTACGGGCTGGAGCTGCTGGTCGCGGTGATCCAGGCCTATGTCTTCACGATCCTCACGGTCGTGTACCTCAACGACGCGCTGCATCCCGGTCACTGACCGCCAGCGCACCTTCTTCAGCCATTCCAGCAAGGAGCACGATCATGGAAGGCAATATCGCGGAAATGGGCCAGTTCATCGGCGCGGGCCTCGCCTGCATCGGCATGGGCGGCGCGGGCATCGGCGTGGGCCATGTCGCGGGCAACTTCCTCTCGGGCGCGCTGCGCAACCCGGCCGCGGCCGGCGAGCAGACCGCCACGCTGTTCATCGGCATCGCCTTCGCCGAAGCGCTGGGCATCTTCTCGTTCCTGGTCGCCCTGCTCCTGATGTTCGCCGTCTGATCGCGACCGGAGGCGGTTCCGGCGTCAGGGGCTGAAGGAGAGGGATATGGAGAACGAGACCACCGAACAGGTCGTGGACGAGCAGGCCGAGGCGCTCGACCACGCGGCGGACGCGGCGCACGGCGGCGAGACGCTGGGCGGCGAGGTTCTCGCCGTCTCCGAAGTGGCGATGCCGCAGCTCGATTTCGGGCTGTTCCCCAACCTGATCTTCTGGCTGGTGATCGCGCTCGGGGCGCTCTACCTGATCCTGACGCGGGTGGCGCTGCCGCGGATCGGCACGATCCTGGCCGAGCGCAACGACGCGATCTCGAACGACCTCGAACAGGCCGCGATCTACAAACGGCGCGCGCAGGAGGCCGAGACGGCCTATACCGCGGCGCTGGCGCGGGCGCGCGAGGATTCGCAGAAGATCGCCGCCGAGGCCAAGGCGCAGATCGGCAAGGAGCTCGACACGCTGATGGCCAAGGCCGACGCCGAGATCGCCGCGCGCTCCGCCGAATCGGCGGCGCGCATCCGCGAGATCGAGGCGAGCGCCGCCGAGAGCGTGACCGAGGTGGCCCGCTCCGCCGCGGCCGACATCGTGGCGGCGCTCGGGCCGCGCGCCGCGGATGACGCGACCATCGCCGCGGCCGTCGCGCGCCGGTTGGGGAGCTGAGCGATGAACTTTCTCAACAACACCGACATCGTCGTCGCGATCGGGTTCTTCCTGTTCGTGGGCATCCTGCTCTACTACAAGGTTCCCGCGCTGGTCATGCGCAAGCTCGACGCCCGCGCCGTGCGGATCAAGGCCGACCTCGAGGAGGCGCGGGCGCTGCGCGAGGAGGCCCAGAGCCTGCTCGCCGGGTTCGAGCGCAAGCAGAAGGAGGTCAAGGGCCAGGCGGAGGAGATCGTCGCCGCCGCCCGGCTCGAGGCCGAGCGCGCCGCCGAACGCGCCAAGGAGGACATCCGCCACTCGGTCGCGCGCCGGTTGCAGTCCGCCACCGACCAGATCGCCGCCGCCGAGAAGGCCGCGATCCGCCAGATCAAGGATCGCGCCGTCGGGGTCGCGGTCGCCGCCGCCGCCGACGTGATCCGCGGCGACATCAAGGCGAAGGACGCCAACGCGCTGATCGACGCCGCCATCGCCGAGGTCGGCGCGAAGATGCACTGAGCCGGGGCGGGACGCCGCCCGGCGCCCCGCTGCGGGATGTCAGGGCGCCGGCGCCCGGTCGGCCTTGCGCCACAGCATGACCCGGGCCATTCCCGGCTCGACGCCGATCTCCGCCCGGTCCTCGGCCGTGAGCGGGTCCCAGGCGAAGCCGCCGCCTTCCAGGCTCTCGAGGAACTCCGGCAGGTCGCGGCCGAACCGTTTCAGGTGGTCGTGCTGGCCGAACCGCTTCAGGCGGTCCGCGCCGGTGGCGAGCTTTTCGCCGCCCTCCCGCGTTATCGCCTGCATCCAGGGGCCGGGCACCGAGAAGATCAGCCGCCCGCCCGGTTTCAGCAGCCGGCAGAACCCCGCGATGTGCTCGCGGAACGAGCCGGGGATGTGTTCGAGCACATGGTTGTGGATCACGAAATCGAAGAATTCCGCCGGAAACACCCGGAAGTCGCGCGGCAGGAACAGGCGCAGGCATTGCGCATGCGGGTAGATCTCCGGCCGGGCGTCGGCGGGCAGGTAGCCCGCCCCGACCGCATCCCGGATCCGGTCGTGCAGCAGCGGCTCGGGCGCAAGATGCAGGACCCGCCTGCCGTAGGGCGGCGAGGCCGCCGCGGCCAGCAGCCCTTCCCGCTGGTAGACGGCAAAGGCCGCCCGGTGGCGCTGTTTCGACCCGCAGGTCGCGCAGCGCCCGGCCGTCTGCTTGCGATGCGGCGCAAACCGCGCGCCGCCGCAGAGGTTGCACCTCGGGGTCACTGGGCGCCTCCCTTTGCGCGCGCGGCGCGGCGAACCGCCGCCGCCGCCGGTCGCGCAGGGTCGGCGATCCGGCGCGCCGCCGCAACCCCGGAGTCCCGGCGGGCGGTTGCGCCCGCGCCTTGATCCGCGCGGCGCAAACGCTCCTCCCGGAGCGGCGTCTTCGCCGCTCCGCTCCCCGCGGCCGCACCTGAGTGTGTCCCCCGGGCGCGCCGGGCGGGGTTCGCCCGGCGCGC
>CAYTMB010000013.1:15996-18131 GCA_964438465.1 uncultured Rhodovulum sp.
CGGCCGCACCTGAGTGTGTCCCCCGGGCGCGCCGGGCGGGGTTCGCCCGGCGCGCCCGGGGCGGTTAGTTGCCGGCCGCCCGGTTGTCCTGGGCGTTGCCGACCACGGCGCCGGTGGCCGCGCCGACGCCGGCGCCGATCAGGGTGCTGCGGCTGTCGCCGCCGATCAGGTTGCCCACGGCCGCACCGCCGAGCGCGCCGACCGTGGCCCCGGTGGCGCGGTTGTCGCGCGTGCCGTCGGGGTTGGTGCAGGCCGCGAGGCCGAGCGCGGCGAGGCCGAAGACGGCGGCGGTCAGGATGTGGTTCATCGCCTGTTTCCTCTCTGGGAGTGATTGGTGCATCTGGTGATATAGCGGCGTCCGGCTGGCGGCAAATCGAATCGCCCCGGCGCGCCCCATCCACGCCCCGGGACGTGCGTTCCGGGCTTGCGCCGGGTCCGGCGGCCATGTTTAGGGGGGCGATGCCCGCGCCGCTCGACTATTGCACGATCTCGGAGATCTTCCGCCGCTTCGAGGCCGCCGAGCCGGCGCCGAAGGGCGAGCTCGACCATGTCAACGCCTATACGCTGCTGGTCGCGGTCGCGCTGTCGGCGCAGGCGACCGACAAGGGCGTGAACCGGGCGACCGCGGCGCTGTTCCGCGAGGTCGATACGCCGGCGGCGATGCTGGAGCTGGGCGAGGAGCGGCTGATCGGGCATATCCGCACCATCGGGCTCTATCGCAACAAGGCGCGGCATGTGATGGCGCTGTCGCGGATCCTGGTCGAGGACTACGGCGGCGAGGTGCCGGCCTCGCGCGCGGCGCTGCAGAGCCTGCCGGGGGTGGGGCGCAAGACCGCGAACGTGGTGCTGAACATGTGGTGGCGGCTGCCGGCGATGGCGGTGGACACCCATATCTTCCGCGTCGCCAACCGGACCGGGATCGCGCCGGGCCGCGACGTGGTCGCGGTCGAGCGGGCGCTGGAGGACCGGGTGCCGGCGCCCTATCAGCTGCATGCGCATCACTGGCTGATCCTGCACGGCCGGTATGTCTGCACGGCGCGCAAGCCCGCCTGTCCGGCTTGCCCGATCGTCGATCTGTGCGGCTACGAGGAGAAGACGCTGTGATGAAACCCCTGCAGGTCGTCGGCATCGGCAATGCGATGGTCGACGTGATCGCCTCGGTCGAGGACGCGTCCCTCGCCCGGCTCGGGGTCGAGCGCGGCATCATGCAGCTGATCGACACCGCCCGGGCGGTCGAGCTCTACGCCGCGATGGGGCCGGCGCGCGAGGTGTCGGGCGGGTCGGCGGCGAACACCGTCGCGGGGCTGGCGGCGCTGGGCGCGCGCACGGCCTATGTCGGCAAGGTGAAGGACGACCAGCTCGGGGCGATCTTCGCGCATGACCTGCGGGCGCAGGGGGCCGGGTTCGCGACGCCGCCGGCGGCGCCGGGCCATGCCGCGGAGACCGGGCGCTGCCTGGTGCTGGTGACGGCGGACGGCGAGCGGTCGATGAGCACCTATCTCGGGGTGTCCGAGTTCCTCGGCCCGGACGACGTCGACGCGGAGGAGGTCGCGGGCGCCGAATGGGTGTTCCTCGAGGGCTACCGCTTCGACGGGCCGGACAGCCACGCGGCCTTCGCCAAGGCGATCCGGGCCTGCAAGGCGGCGGGGGGGAAGGTCGCGATCACGCTGTCGGACCCGTTCTGCGTCGAGCGGCACCGCGACGCGTTCCTCGCGATGATCCGGGCCGACGTCGACCTGCTGATGGCCAACGAGCACGAGTTGAAGTCGCTGTACCTGACCGGGGATCTGGAGGCGGCGATCGGGCGGGCGCGGGCGGAGGTGCCGGTGACGGCCTGCACGGTGGGGGCCGGCGGGGCGCATGTGATCGCGGGCGAGGTCCGGGTGCATGCGCCGGCGGCGGCGACGCGGGTGGTGGACGCGACCGGGGCGGGGGATCTGTTCGCGGCGGGGCTGCTGTGGGGCGTGGTCGGCGGCCGGGACTGGCTGACCGCGGCGCGGATGGGGAACCTGGCGGCGGCGGAGGTGATCTCGCATCTCGGGGCGCGGCCGGAGGCGGATCTGCGGGCGCTGTTCGCGGAGGCCGGGCTGGCCTGAGCCGGGGCATTCAGCGTGAATATTCGGCAAGTCGTTGAT
>CAYTMB010000014.1:0-17989 GCA_964438465.1 uncultured Rhodovulum sp.
TGGTCGAGGCGATGAAGATGGAGAACGTGCTGCGCGCCGAGCGCAAGGGCCGGGTGGCGAAGGTCCACGCCAGGGCCGGGGACAGCCTGGCGGTGGACGACGTCATCATGGAGTTCGAGTGATGCGCTCAGCGCGGCAGGATCGCCGCCGTCGCCGGGTCGACCCGGATCTCGACCCGGCGGTTGCCGGTGTCGATGTATTCGAGCTCCCAGTAGCCCTCGTCCTCCCACTCGACCCCCAGGACCACCAGCACCGGCTCGCTGTCCTCGATGGCCCGGACGATCTCCGAGAGCGGGATCGCGCTCGCGGGGGGCTGGTCCTGGGCGAGGCCGGGGGCCGCAAGGACGAGCGCCAGCGGCAGGGCGGTCAGGGTTCGGGTCATGGCGGGGGTCTCCTCCCTGGTCGGCCGCGGACGGCCGGGGCGATGGCCGCGGGCTACTGCCGCCGCGAGCCGGTCTCCTGCCGCCGCGACGGCAGGCGGTCGATCAGGTTGATGAGCTCGCGCGCGGTGGTGGGCGCGGGCCGGCGCTGCACGATCGACCCGTCGCGGTCGATCAGCACCAGCCCGAAGCCCCGCGGCCGGAGCTCGCGGCGCAGCGGGCCCATGCCGGCGGGATCGGTGTCGGTCAGGATCACGACGCCGCGGTCCTCGAGGTCGGCGGGCTGCTCCTCCAGCATCGCCATCTGCTGCACGAAGCGCGGATCGTTCGGGGTGTCGGCGAAGACCACGATGGGCCGGGCGACCCAGAGCAGCTCGGCCAGCGCCGGCTGCTCCTCCGCCGGCTGCGCCTCGGCCGCGACCACCACCGTCGCGTCGGGCGCGACATCCTGGGCGACGGCCGGAAGCGGGCCCAGAAGGCAGGCGACGGCGAGCAGGCTCGGAAATCTCATGGATCACTCCCTTCGCGCAAGAGATAAGCAGAACGCCGCCGGATGCGAGAGGAAATCCGAGGCTTTCGTCCCGGTCGCCCCGATCCGGGGCGGCGCCGGGTCCCGGATGGAGGGTTGAGGCGATGGCTGGCAAGCCCGGACTGGCGGCATGGCGCGCCCTGGTCGAGCGCGAGCTGAAGGGCCGGACGCCGGAGGATCTGGTCTGGCGCACGCCCGAAGGGATCGCGGTGCGGCCGCTCTATACCGAGGCCGACCTGGAGGGTCTCGATCATCTCGGCAGCCTGCCGGGGATGGCGCCCTTCACCCGCGGGCCGCGGGCGACGATGTATGCGGGCCGGCCGTGGACGATCCGGCAGTATGCGGGCTTCTCCACGGCGGAGGAGAGCAACGCCTTCTACCGCAAGGCGCTGGCGGCGGGGCAGCAGGGCGTCTCGGTGGCCTTCGACCTCGCGACCCACCGCGGCTACGACAGCGACCACCCGCGCGTGGTGGGCGACGTCGGCAAGGCGGGCGTGGCGATCGACTCGGTCGAGGACATGAAGGTCCTGTTCGACGGCATCCCGCTCGAGAAGGTCAGCGTGTCGATGACGATGAACGGGGCGGTGATCCCGATCCTCGCCAGTTTCATCGTGGCGGGCGAGGAGCAGGGAGTACCGCGGGCCGAGCTGTCGGGCACCATCCAGAACGACATCCTCAAGGAGTTCATGGTGCGGAACACCTACGTGTATCCGCCCGAGCCCTCGATGCGGATCGTCTCGGACATCATCGGCTACACCGCGCGCGAGATGCCCAAGTTCAACTCGATCTCGATCTCCGGCTATCACATGCAGGAGGCCGGCGCGAACCTGGTGCAGGAGCTGGGGTTCACGCTGGCGGACGGCAAGGAATATGTGAAGGCGGCGATCGCGTCGGGGATGGACGTGGACGAGTTCGCCGGGAGGCTGTCGTTCTTCTTCGCCATCGGGATGAACTTCTTCATGGAGGCGGCGAAGCTGCGGGCGGCGCGGCTGGTCTGGCACCGGATCATGGAGGGGTTCGGCGCGAAGAAGCCGGAGAGTCTGATGCTGCGCACGCATTGCCAGACGAGCGGGGTGAGTTTGCAGGAGCAGGATCCGTACAACAACGTGGTGCGGACGGCCTATGAGGCGCTGGCGGCGGTGCTGGGGGGCACGCAGAGCCTGCACACGAACTCGTTCGACGAAGCCATTGCGCTGCCGACGGAATTTTCGTCGCGGATCGCGCGCAACACCCAGCTGATCCTGCAGCACGAGACCGGGGTGACGAAGGTGGTCGATCCGCTGGCGGGGAGCTACTACGTCGAGGCGCTGACGGCGGAGCTGGCGGACGCGGCCTGGCGGCTGATCGAGGAGGTCGACGGGCTGGGCGGGATGACCAAGGCGGTCGCGAGCGGGATGCCGAAGCTGCGGATCGAGGAGAGCGCGGCGCGGCGGCAGGCGGCGGTGGACCGCGGCGAGGAGGTGATCGTCGGGGTGAACAGGTACCGGCTGGCGACGGAGGATGCGATCGACATCCGCGACATCGACAACGCCGCGGTGCGCGACTCGCAGATCGCCCGGCTGGAGCGGATCCGCGCCAGCCGCGATCCGGACGCCTGCGCCGCGGCGCTGGCGGCGCTGGAGGCGGCGGCGGGCGGCGCGGGCAACCTGCTGGCCGCGGCGGTGGAGGCGGCAAGGGCGCGGGCGAGCGTGGGGGAGATCTCGGACGCGATGGAGCGGGCGTTCGGGCGCCACCGCGCCGAGGTGAAGACGCTGGCCGGGGTCTACGGCGCGGCCTATGCGGGCGACGCGGGCTTTGCGGCGATCCAGGCGGACGTGGAGAAGTTCGCCGAGGAGGAAGGGCGGCGGCCGCGGATGCTGGTGGTGAAGATGGGACAGGACGGCCATGACCGGGGGGCGAAGGTGATCGCGACGGCCTTCGCCGACATCGGCTTCGACGTCGACGTGGGGCCCTTGTTCCAGACGCCGGAGGAGGCGGCGCAGGACGCGATCGACAACGACGTGCATGTGATCGGGGTGTCGAGCCAGGCGGCGGGGCACAAGACGCTGGCGCCGAAGCTGATCGAGGCGCTGCGGGCGCAGGGGGCCGGAGACATCCTGGTGATCTGCGGCGGGGTGATCCCGCAGCAGGACTACGCCTTCCTGCAGGCGGCCGGGGTGAAGGCGATCTTCGGGCCGGGCACCAACATCCCGGACGCGGCGAAGAACATCCTCGGCCTGATCCGGGCGGGACGCGCGCAGGCGGCCGAATAGCATGGCGGCCGGAACGGGCGACGCCGGGGCGGGGGGGCCGCTGCCGGTCTTTCTCATCAACCTCGACCGCCGTCCGGACCGCCGCGCCTTCATGGAGGAGCAGCTGGCCGCGATGGGGCTGGACTGCGAGCGCATATCGGCCAAGGACGCCGAGACCGTGAGCGACGCCGAGATCGCCCGCGAGGTGGCGTTGAGCGATCATCTGATCCGCATGGGCCGCGGCAGCCAGTGCAACGCCCTGAACCATTTCGAGATCATGCGGCGGCTGGTGGCGGGCGCGGCGCCGGCGGCGGTGGTGCTGGAGGACGACATCGAGCTGAGCCCGGATCTGGCCGGATTCGCCCGCGACGGCGGCTGGCTGCCGCCGGGCGTCGGGATCATCCGGCTGGAGAAATGGTCGCGGCGGGTGACGAAGAAGCTGCTGGGGCCGGAGCTGGGGCCGAGCCCGGCGCCGGGGCGGGCGATCCGGCGGCTGTATTCGCGGGTCGGCGGGTCGGGGGCGTATATCGTGACGCGGCAGGCGGCGGCGCGCATCCTCGAGGGCAAGGGCGTCCTGCGGCATCCGATCGACCATCTGCTGTTCAACCTCAACATCTCGCCGCTGGCGCGCGAGGTCGGGGTCGGCATGGTGGTGCCGGCGCTGGCGCGGCAGGCCTGGGGCAAGTTCTCCTCGGACATCTCGGCGAGCCGCAAGGCCGAGCCGCGGTCGCTCGCCGCGCAGCTCCGGCGCGGCTGGTACGAGGTGAACCTGCTGCCGACGCAGCTCGGCGCGGTGCTGTTCCGGGGCGCGCGGCCGCGCCAGATCGACTACGCCGAGCGCACGCCGGCCAATGCGGAGCCCAGCGCATGAAGATCGCGGTCGGAACGGTGAAATGGGGCACGCGCTTCGGCCCCGACTACGTCAACGTGATCCATCGCGCGGTGAAGGAACACCTGAAGCTGCCGCACCGCTTCGTCTGCCTGACCAACCAGCCCGAGGGCATCGACCCCGGCGTCGAGGTCATGCCGATGCCCGAGTTCGGCGTGCCCGAGGCCGAATGGACCAAGCGCGGCTGCTGGCCCAAGGTCGCGCTGTTCAAGGAGGGCGTGTTCGCCGACGACGAGGTGGTGCTCTACCTCGATCTCGACGTGCTGGTGGTGGGCGATCTGGCGGCGCTTCCCGAGCTGCTGCGGGACCGCTCGGCCTTCTACACGCTGCGCGAATGGAACCCGGCCCTGCTGCGCGCGCTGCCGGTGGCCTGGCGGCCCGATCGCGGCAGCCAGGGCTCGGTCTACGTCTGGCGCGCGGGCGAGCAGCGGCATGTCTTCGCCGATTTCACCAGCCGGGTGGAGGAGGTCCGCGCGAAGTTCTGGTCCGACCGGTTCTACCTGCCGGCGGTCGCGAAGAACCCGCAGTACCTGCCGTACGACTGGTGCCTGAGCTTCAAGAACCACTGCCTGGCGCCCTGGCCGCTGAATCTCGTGCGCCCGGGCGCGCGGCTGCCCGCGGGCGCGAAGATCATCGTCTTTCACGGCAAGCCGCGCCCGATGGACGTGATGGGCCCGCCGGGACAGCGCTGGGGCTCGAAGCGCCGCTCCGGCGATCAGCCGGTGCCATGGGTGCGCGACTACTGGCTGGGCTACGGCGGCCGTTTGCCTTAGTCGGAGGGGAGCGGGCCGACCGGCCGGGCGCAAAAACTGACAAGGGGACGAAACGCAGATGAACGACGCCAGCAGCGAGAACGCCCGCCAGGCGGCCCTCGACTATCACGAGTTCCCGCGGCCCGGCAAACTCGAGATCCGCGCGACCAAGCCGATGGCCAACCAGCGCGACCTCGCGCGGGCCTACAGCCCGGGCGTCGCCGAGGCCTGCCTCGAGATCAAGGCCGATCCGTCGACCGCGGCGCGCTACACCGCGCGCGGCAACCTCGTCGCGGTGGTGACGAACGGCACGGCCGTGCTCGGGCTCGGCAACATCGGCGCGCTGGCCTCGAAGCCGGTGATGGAGGGCAAGGCGGTCCTGTTCAAGAAGTTCGCCAACGTCGACTGCTTCGACATCGAGGTGGACGAGAGCGATCCGGTGAAGCTCGCCGAGATCGTCGCGGCGCTGGAGCCGACCTTCGGCGCGATCAACCTCGAGGACATCAAGGCGCCCGACTGCTTCGTGGTCGAGCGGCTGTGCCGCGAGAAGATGAAGATCCCGGTGTTCCACGACGACCAGCACGGCACCGCGATCGTGGTCGGCGCGGCGGCGATCAACGCGTTGCGGGTGGCGAACAAGGCGATCGAGACGGTCAAGATCGTCTCGACCGGCGGCGGGGCGGCGGGCATCGCCTGCCTCAACATGCTGCTGAAGCTCGGCGCCCGGCGCGAGAACATCTGGCTGTGCGACATCCACGGCCTCGTGCATGTCGGCCGGTCCGAGGACATGAACCCCGAGAAGGCCGCCTTCGCGCAGCCGAGCGACCTGCGCGCGCTGGCGGAGGTGATCCCGGGGGCGGATCTGTTCCTCGGGCTGTCCGGACCGGGCGTGCTGACCGGCGACATGGTCCGCGCGATGGCGCAGGACCCGATCATCCTCGCGCTCGCCAACCCCAACCCGGAGATCGATCCGGCCATCGCGCGCGCGGCCAATCCGCGGGCGATCATCGCGACCGGGCGGTCGGACTATCCCAACCAGGTCAACAACGTCCTGTGTTTCCCGTTCATCTTCCGCGGCGCGCTCGACGTCGGCGCGACCACGATCAACGACGAGATGGAGATCGCCTGCGTCGAGGGGATCGCGGCGCTGGCGCGCGGCTCGTCCAGCGCCGAGGCGGCGGCGGCCTACCAGGGCGAGCGGCTGAGCTTCGGGCGCGAGTACCTGATCCCGAAACCCTTCGACCCGCGCCTGCTCGCCATCGTCGCCGGCGCGGTCGCCGAAGCCGCGATGGCGAGCGGGGTCGCCACCCGGCCCGTCGCCGACATCGAGGCCTACAAGGAGCAGCTCAACCGGTCGGTCTATCGCTCGGCCTTCATCATGCGCCGGGTGTTCGAGGCCGCGCGCTCGACCGAGCGGCGCATCGTCTTCGCCGAGGGCGAGGAGGAGCGCGTGCTGCGCACGGTGCTCGCGATGAACGAGGAGGGGGTGGGTCGGCCGATCCTGATCGGGCGGCCCGACGTGATCGACGCGCGCTGCGAGCGCAACGCCATCCCGATCGAGCGCGGCCTGCACTACGATCTGGTCGATCCCGCCGACGACCCGCGCTTTCGCGAATACTGGCAGACCTACCACCGGCTGATGGAGCGGCGCGGCGTCACGCCCGATCTCGCCCGCGCCATCATGCGCACCAACACCACCGCCATCGCCGCGGTGATGGTCCACCGCGGCGAGGCCGACAGCCTGATCTGCGGCACCTTCGGCCAGTATCTGTGGCATCTGAACTACGTCGGCCATGTGCTCGGCTCGCCGGAGCTGCGGCCCATCGGGGCGCTGTCGGTGATGATCGCCGAAAGGAGCGTGCTGTTCATCGCCGACACCCAGGTCAATCCCGAGCCGACGCCCCAGCAGATCGCCGACGTCACCGTGGCGGCCGCGCGGCACGTCCGGCGCTTCGGGCTGGAGCCGAAGCTGGCGCTGTGCTCGCATTCGCAGTTCGGCAATCTCGACACCGACAGCGGCCGGCGGATGCGCGCGGCGCTGGCCATCCTCGACGCGGAGCCGCGGGATTTCTGCTACGACGGCGAGATGCATTCGGACGCCGCGCTCGATCCGGAGCTGCGCGCGCGGATCTTCCCGAACTCGCGCTTCGAGGGGCCGGCCAACGTGCTGATCTTCAGCTACACCGATGCGGCGAGCGCCGCGCGCAACATCATCAAGTCGGTGGCCGGCGGGCTCGAGGTCGGGCCGGTGCTGATGGGCATGGGCAACAAGGCGCATATCGTCACGCCCTCGATCACCGCGCGCGGCCTGCTCAACATCGCGGCGCTGGCGGGCGCGCCGGTGCAGAGCTACGGCTGAAGAACCGAGGGAGGAGCGGGACATGACCTATCGTGCGGTCTATGCGGCATGGCGGGACGACCCCGAGGCGTTCTGGATGCGGGCGGCGGCGGAGATCGACTGGATCCGGCCGCCGAGCCGGGCGCTCGACGACGCGCGCGCGCCGCTCTACGGCTGGTTCGACGACGCGCAGTGCAACGTCTGCTGGAACGCGGTCGACCGGCATGTCGAGGCCGGGCATGGCGGCCGGGTCGCGATCATCCACGACTCGCCGATCACCGGGACCAAGAGCGAGACGACCTACGCCGAGCTGCGCGACCGGGTCGCGCGCCTCGCCGGGGCGCTGGCGGCGCGCGGGGTGGCCAGGGGCGACCGGGTCATCCTCTACATGCCGATGATCCCCGAGGCGCTGGTGGCGATGCTGGCCTGCGCGCGGCTGGGCGCCGTGCATTCGGTGGTGTTCGGCGGTTTCGCCGCGCACGAGCTGGCGGTGCGGATCGACGACGCCGAGCCCAAGGCCGTCGTCTGCGCGTCCTGCGGCCTCGAGCCGGGGCGGGTGGTGGCCTACAAGCCGCTGGTCGACGCCGCGATCGACATGGCGCGGCACAAGCCGGATCTGTGCATCGTGCTGCAGCGGCCGCAGGCGGTCGCGGCGCTGACGCCGGGCCGCGATCTCGACTGGGTCGAGGCGCAGGAGGGCGTCGCGCCGGCGGACTGCGTCCCGGTCGGCGGGATGGACCCGCTCTACATCCTCTACACCTCGGGCACGACGGGCGCGCCCAAGGGCGTGGTCCGGCCCTCGGCGGGCTACATGGTCGCGCTGGCCTGGACGATGCGGCACATCTACGACATCGGCCCGGGCGAGGTGTTCTGGACGGCGTCGGACGTCGGCTGGGTCGTCGGGCACAGCTACATCTGCTACGGCCCGCTGCTGGTCGGGGCGACCACCGTGGTGTTCGAGGGCAAGCCGGTGGGCACTCCGGACGCCGGCACGTTCTGGCGGGTGATCGAGGAGCACAAGGTGCGGTCCTTCTTCACCGCGCCGACCGCGCTGCGCGCCATCAAGCGCGAGGATCCGGACGGCGCGGAGGTGCGCAAGTACGATCTCGGCTCGCTGAAATACCTGTTCCTCGCCGGCGAGCGCGCCGATCCGGACACGATCCTCTGGGCCCGGGCGCGGCTGAACGTGCCGGTGATCGACCATTGGTGGCAGACCGAAACCGGCTATGCGATCGTCGCCAACCCGGCGGGCGTCGAGCTCTTGGAGGTCAAGCTCGGCTCGCCGACGCTGCCGATGCCGGGCTATGACGTGCACATCCTCGGCGAGGACGGCGCGCCGCTGCCCGCCGGCCAGCTCGGCGCCGTGGCGCTCAAGCTGCCGCTGCCGCCCGGCACGCTGCCGACGCTGTGGAACGCCGAGGCGCGTTTCGTGAAGAGCTATCTGTCGAGCTTTCCCGGCTATTACGAGACCGGCGACGCCGGGATGATCGACGCGGACGGCTATGTCTACATCATGGCCCGCACCGACGACGTCATCAACGTGGCGGGACACCGGCTGTCCACCGGCGCGATCGAGGAGGTGCTGGCGGGCCACCCCGACGTCGCCGAATGCGCGGTGATCGGCGTCGCCGACGCGCTGAAGGGACAGCTGCCGATGGGGCTCCTGTGCCTCAACCGCGGCTGCGAGCGCGACCACGACGGCGTGGTGCGGGAGTGCGTCGAGCTGGTGCGCGACCGGATCGGCCCCGTCGCCGCCTTCAAGTCGGCGATCGTCGTCGAGCGGTTGCCCAAGACCCGGTCGGGCAAGATCCTGCGCGGGGTGATGGTCAAGATCGCCGACGGGGCGCCCTGGACGGCGCCGGCCACCATAGACGACCCGGCGGCGCTGACCGAGATCGGCGCGCGGCTGGCCGAGTACGGGCTGCCGCGGCGCGACTGAAGCGGCGGGACTGAGGTGGCGGTCCGTCGCGCCGGCGACGGATTTGCGACGGTCGGCCCAGGATCGGATCGCGAACATCGAGCGCGCCGAAAACAACCGTCGGACACCCCCGGACCGATAGAATACGCTTGATTTTCATTCCGGATTGACAACTGTCGGGTGAGCGAGACTTGATCGCGGCGCGTGTAATCCGGCCTGGAGGTTTGGCTCGTATGGCGGTGGTGAGTCCCGGTGCGGCATGGGAGCCGGCGCCGTCGGTCCGGAACGCGCTGGCGGCCGCCGCGATCGCGGTCGCGTCGCTCGTCGCCGCCGAGGTCAGGGCCGCCGAGGCGGCGCTAACGCTCGTTCGCGGGCCGGGCGACGCGGAGATCCTCGAGCTGAGCCTGGACGATCTCGCGGCGCTGCCGCAGGTCACGATCCTGACGGACAACGCATTCGTCGACGGCCAGGTCGCGTTCCGCGGGCCGCTGGCGCGGGACGTGATCGAACAGCTGGCGCTCGGCGAAGCCGAGACCCTGCGGTTCACCGCCGCCAACGACTACTGGGTCGAAATTCCGTCGAGCGACTTCGAGAAGTTCGACGCGATCCTCGCGATGGAAGCGGATGGAAAACCGCTGTCGCGCCGGGACAAGGGACCGCTGTGGCTGGTGTATCCGATCTCGGAGGGCGATGAGCTCATGGACACCGTCTACCTCGGTCGGTTGATCTGGCAAGTGGTGAGAATCGAGTCGCTGTGATCATCGGCAGGCTGGCCCAGTGGTATCTCGGCATCCTGGTTCTGTTCGCCATGGCCGGGTTCGCGGCGATCGGGTATTACTCCGTCCGGCGCGATGTCGAGAACCTGCGCATCATCAGCCGGGACAACATCCTCTGGACCGCCACCCAGAACGAGGTGGAGCTGCTGCGCTTCCAGCTCAGCGTCGCCGACCTCGGCCTCGAACAGACCGAAGAGGCGCTCGAAAACGTTCGCGAGCGCTTCGACATCCTGTGGAGCCGGGTGTTCATGATGGGGTCGGGCCGCGTCGGCGACCTCATCACCCGCAGCGACGACGGCCATGAGGCGATCGCGAACTTCCAGCAGTATCTTCGCGAACTCGACCCGGTGGTCCAGGGCCTCGCGCCGGACGACATGCCGCGCGTCGAGGTGATCCTGCGCGAGCTCCAGACCTTCCAGCACGACCTGCGCCTCTACACCCTGCGCGTCGTGCGCGCGGAAACCGCCGCTTCGGCGCAGGTCCGCGACCGCATCCAGAGCAGTTCGCGGACCACGCTGACCACCAGCCTTTCCGCCGTGGCGGTGAGCGTGCTCGCGCTGGTCCTGATCCTGCGCGAGAGCCGCCGCCAGCGCGAGGTGGCCGATCTCAACCGGCGCAGCGCGCTGGAGGCGGAGCAGTCGAGCCGCGCGAAGTCGCGGTTCCTGTCGACGATGAGCCACGAGCTGCGCAATCCGCTGAACGGCGTTCTGGGACCGCTGGCGCTGCTCGGGCAGAGCGACATGCCGGCGCGGCACCAGCGGCTGGTCGCGCAGGCGCAGCAATCGGGCAAGTCGATGGTGCAGATGCTGGCCGGCCTGCTCGACTACGGCGAATTGCAGGACGGCAAGCTCGCCCTGCGCATCGAGCCGTTCCGGCTGTCCACGCTGACCGCGAACGTGCGCTCGGATCTCGCCGAAGCCGGCTCGGGCGGGGTTCGGGTCCGGCTTCGGCCCGGCGGTCCGGAGATGGTCCACGGCGACGTCGAGCGGTTGCGCCATGTCTTCGTGCATCTGACCGAATATGTGCTGGACGGCAGCGAACCGGACTCGGTCGATATCGTCTTCGCCTGCGAAGCCGGCCAGCTGGTCGGCGACATGACCTTCGCGGGGGGCGACGCCGCGATCGACTGGAAGCTGGAGCTGCTGACGGGGCTGAACGAGTTCCCGCCGGACCAGGTCTCGAGCGAGGCGCTGCGGCCGCTGATCGCGCGCGGCCTGATCGCGGCGGCCAAGGGCGTGCTGACCCTGTCCGAGGCGCCGGACGGGCGGCCCGGCGTCCGGGTGGCGATCCCGGCCGCGCCGCTGTCCTACGAGCGCATCCGCGTCCGGCTGGAGACCCGCTCGACCGCGCTCGCGGCGATCTACAAGGTGGCGCTGCGCTCGGAGCGGATCACCATCGTCGGCGCCGACGAGGCCGGTCCCGTCGACATGGTGCTGGTCGATGCGACCATCGTCGGCGAGGAGCCGCAGATGTCGCGGCTGCGCGAGCGGTTCCCGACCGCGCTGTTCGTGTCGCTCGGCGCGCCGCAGCGTCCGGAATCGTTTGACGACGTCGTCGAGAGCCCGGCCGACATGACCTGCCTGCGCTCACGCATCCTCGACCGCCTGTCGATGTGACTCGCCAGAGAATTGCATTTTGCTATTTCGCGCGCTTCATGTATCATACGATGAACGGGCCCGCTTCAGTTCAACCCGTGGTTATGTCCGGGACGGGGTCGACGGCCCCGGCCGCCGGGCGCAAGGGACAGAATGACGACGCTCCGCTCCTCCGTGCCCGCCGGCCAGGCGCCGGCGATCCCGCCGCGCGACCAGGCGATGATCGTGCATGATCTGCGCGGCGCCCTGCAGGGCGTGCTCGGCGGCGTCGGCCTGCTCGAGACCGCCGAAGTCTCGCCGGAGGCGCGGGCGCAGATCGACCGCGTCGCCGCCTCGGCCCAGACGCTCGCCTGCCTGGTGAACGGGCTGATCGGCGAAGACCTCGCGCCCGAGCGGGGGCAGGCGGACGATCATGTCGACCTGCCGCGGTTCCTGCACCATCTCGGCAAGCGCTGGAGCGGCGAGGCGGAGGAGCGCGGCCTGCGGTTCCGCATCGAAGCGGACCACGGGCTGCCCGGCACGCTGCGGGTCGAGCCGATGTCGCTGGCGCGCGCGCTCGGCAACCTGATCGGCAACGCCTTCGTGCATGGCCGTCCCGGCGCCGTGCGGCTCGCGGTGCGCCGGCTGTCCGACGGCGGCGCGGCGTTCGAGGTTCTCGACGAGGGCCCCGGCCTGCCGCAGGCGGTGCTCGACCGGGTGCTGCGGCCGGGTCTGGCCGCTCCGGGGGCCACGGCCGGCGGCCACGGGCTGGGACTGCATATCGCGCGCAAGCTGAGCGCGGAGATCGGCGCGTCGTTCTCCCTCGCCAACCGGCCAGGCGGCGGCGCCGTCGCGGGGATCGCCGTCCCGGGCCTGTTGTGCGCCCCGGATCCGGCGCCGGCCGGGGCCGCGCCGACGGGAGCGGACCGGCTCGATCTGGCCGGAGTCCGCATCCTGCTGGCCGAGGACAATCCGACCAACCAGATCGTCGCGATGCAGATGCTGCGCGCGCTGAACGCCGAGGTCACGCTGGCGTCGGACGGCGTCGAGACGCTGGAGCGGTTCGAGACGGCGGGCTTCGACATGCTGGTGGTCGATATCGAGATGCCGCGGATGTCCGGGCTCGACGTGATCCGCGCGATCCGCGCCCGCACCGACGACCGCGCCGGCGTGCCCATCGTCGCGCTGACCGCCTATGTCATGCGCGACCACCGCGAGCGCATCGCCGGCGCCGGCGCCAACGGCCTGATCTCCAAGCCGATCACCAGCGTCGAGGCGCTCGGCCAGGCGCTGCGCGCGCATCTGCCGGCCGCTCCGGCGCAGGCGGCGCAGGCGTCGGCGGCGTCGGGAGGCGACGCTCCGCCGGTGGCCGATCTCGCGATCTTCGATGCGCTGTGCGCCGCGATCGGCGAGGGCACCATGGCGGAGCTGCTGGAGAAGGTCGTCGCCGACCTGATGCAGGCGCGCGCCGACATGGCCGGCGCGCTGGCGCCGCTCGACCGCAAGCCGATCCGCTCGGCCTCGCACATCCTGATCTCGGTGGCCGGCGCCATCGGCGCGACGCGGCTGCAGGCCTGCGCGCGGGCGCTCAACATCGCCGCGCATGATGACGGCGCCGGCGACCTGCCCGGCGACGTGCGCCGGTGCATCGACGAGATCGACGCCGCGGTCGCCTTCGCCGACGGCCGCCGCGCCACGGCCGGCTGAGGGGCGCGAGCATGCCCGACCGCCTCCTGCTCGTCGAGGACACCTCTTCGCTCGCGATGGTCTACGAGGCCGTGCTCACCCGGGCCGGCCACCGCGTGACCTGCGCCGCCACGCTGGCGGGCGCGCGGGCGGCCTGCGCCAACCGGCCGCGGCTGGTCCTGCTCGACCTGCAGCTTCCCGACGGCGACGGGCTCGATCTGCTCGACGAGCTGCGCCAGGCGGGATCGGAATCGCGGGTGATCGTGATCACCGCGAACGGCTCGATCAACCGGGCGGTGCAGGCGATGCGCGCGGGCGCCTTCGACTTCCTGGTCAAGCCGTTCGACGAGACCCGGCTGGTCAGCGCCGTCGAGAACGCGCTGGCCTCGGCGCCGATGGCGGCCGACCCCGAGCCGCCGGCCGACCAGGCCGTCGCCTTCGAGGGCTTCATCGGCCGGTCGGCCGAGATGCAGGAGATCTACCGGATGGTGCGCGCGATCGGCCGCTCCACCGCGACGGTGTTCATCACCGGCGAGAGCGGCACCGGCAAGGAGGTCTGCGCCCGCGCGATCCACGCGAAGTCGAACCGCGCGAAAAAGCCCTTCGTGCCGCTCAACTGCGCCGCCATCCCGCGCGACCTGCTGGAAAGCGAGGTGTTCGGCCATCTCAAGGGCGCCTTCACCGGCGCGCTCAGCGACAAGCCGGGGGCGGCGGCGGTGGCGGACGGCGGCACGCTGTTTCTCGACGAGATCTGCGAGATGGACCTGTCGCTGCAGACCAAGCTGCTGCGCTTCCTGCAGACCTCGACGATCCAGCCGGTCGGCGCGCCGCGCCCGGTGCCGGTCGACGTGCGCATCGTCTGCGCGACGAACCGCGACCCGGCCGAGGAGGTGCGGGCCGGGCGGTTCCGCGAAGACCTCTACTACCGGCTCCACGTCGTGCCGATCCGCATGCCGCCGCTGCGCGCCCGGCCCGAGGACATCATCGACATCGCCGAGGCGAGCCTGGCGCAGTTCGCCGCCGAGGAGGGCAAGGCCTTCCAGGGCTTCGATCCCGATGTGGCGCGGCTGCTCGCGGCGCGGCCGTGGCCGGGCAACGTGCGCCAACTGCTCAACGTCATCCGCAACGTCGTGGTGCTGCACGACGGCCCCACCGTGCGGGCGGACATGCTGCCGGCCGAGCTGGCGCCGGGCGCCGGCGCGCCGGCGGCCGCGGCGCCCGAAGCCGGCTGGACGGGGCCTGCGCCGGAGGCGGCGGCCTCGACCCGAGACCATGTCGCGGCGCTGATCGGCATGTCGCTCGCGGATCTGGAGCGCGAGCTGATCGAGGCGACGATCGATCATTGCGGCGGGTCGGTGCCGCGCGCCGCGCGGATGCTCGCGGTCTCGCCCTCGACGCTGTACCGCAAGCGCGAGACCTGGACCGGCGCGCCGAAGCGGGCCGAAGCCTGACACGGCTCCGGCGGATCGACCCGGACCGGTGAGGCGCGCGTGGGTCTCCTTTCCAACCTATGAACAAATCTGGAAATATCTTTTTATATCAGTAATTTGATGAGAGTCGCACGCGTGCGACAACCGTCGCTCTCGGCCGCGGTGGCGCGGGCGCGCGGAGGCGGTCTCTGCGCCGCCGGCCTTGCCAAGCCGCGGCCGCGCGGCCCATAGTCCGGGCTCCACCGAGCAATGACGGAGCCCGGCGCCGATGAGCCTGTTCGAACTGGCGCGCGACGCGCGCGAAAGCGCCTACGCGCCCTATTCCGGCTTCCGCGTCGGGGCGGCGATCCGCTGCGCCGACGACACCGTCTACCCCGGCTGCAACGTCGAGAACGTCGCCTATCCGCAGGGCACCTGCGCCGAGGCCGGGGCCATCGCCGCGATGTGCGTCGCCGGGCGGCGCGAGATCGCCGAGGTCTGGGTGATCGCCGACAGCCCCGAGCCGGTGACGCCCTGCGGCGGCTGCCGCCAGAAGCTCGCCGAGTTCGCAGGCCCCGACGTGCCGGTGATCCTCGCCGACCTGACCGGCGAGCGCGCCCGCACCACGGTGGGCGCGCTGCTGCCGGGGGCCTTCACCCCCGGCCACATGGCGCGAGCCGAGGCATGACCGCCGCCAGCGACCTCGCGAACACGGCGCGCCGCGCGCTGGTCTGCCTCGACCTGACCAACCTCGAGGACGACTGCGATCCGGCCGCGATCGCGGCGCTCTGCCGCCGCGCCCAGACGCCCGAGGGCTCGGTCGCGGCGGTCTGCATCTGGCCGCGCTTCGTGCCGCAGGCCAGGGCCGCGCTCGCGCACACCGGCGTCCGGGTCGCCACCGTGGTGAACTTTCCCGGCGGCGACCAGGGCATCGAGGCGGTGAAGTCCGACGTGCGCACCGCGCTCGGCGACGGCGCCGACGAGATCGACCTCGTGACCCCCTGGCGGCAGGTCGCGCCCGGCGACGCCGCGAGCGTCGCCGCCACGGTGCGCGAGATCCGCGAGGTCTGCGGCGGCGCCACGCTGAAGGCGATCCTCGAGACCGGCGAGCTCGCCGACCCCGCGCTGATCGCCCTCGCCGCGGAGGCCGCGATCGACGGCGGCGCCGATTTCCTCAAGACCTCCACCGGCAAGGTCCGGGTCAACGCCACCCCCGAGGCCGCCGGGATCCTGCTGCGCGCCATCGCCCGCCGCGGCGGGACGGTCGGCTTCAAGGCCGCCGGCGGGGTGCGCACCACCGCCGACGCCGGCCTCTATCTCGGGCTCGCCGACGACATCCTCGGCCCGGGCTGGGCCGGCCCGAAACACTTCCGCATCGGCGCCTCCGGCCTGCTCGACGCCCTGCTCGCGACGCTCCGGGGCGCCGAGGCCGCCGGGGACGACGAGGACTACTGATGCTGCCCCAGGAGGTGATCGCCGCCAAGCGCGACGGCGCGACGCTGACGCCCGCGCAGATCCGCTTCATGGTCGAGGGCCTCACCGCCGGGACCATCGGCGAGGGTCAGATCGCCGCCTTCGCGATGGCGGTGTTCTTTCGCGGCATGGACATCGACGAGCGGGTGGCGCTGACGCTGGCCATGCGCGAGTCCGGCGAGGTGCTGGCCTGGGACCTGCCCGGGCCGGTGATCGACAAACATTCCTCGGGCGGCATCGGCGACAACGTCTCGCTGATGCTCGCGCCCGCGCTCGCCGCCTGCGGCGCCTATGTCCCGATGATCTCGGGGCGCGGCCTCGGCCACACCGGCGGCACGCTCGACAAGTTCGACGCCATCCCCGGCTACGTCACCCAGCCCGACGCCGAAACCCTGCGCCGGGTCGTCGCCGAGGTCGGCTGCGCGATCATCGGCCAGACCGCCGACATCGCCCCGGCGGACCGGCGGCTCTATGCGATCCGCGACGTGACCGCGACGGTCGAGAGCATCGACCTCATCACCGCCTCGATCCTGTCGAAGAAGCTCGCCGCCGGGCTCGACGCGCTGATCCTCGACGTCAAATGCGGCACGGGCGCCTTCATGACCACGCTGGCGGACGCCCGCGCGCTGGCGCGCAGCCTGGTCGACGTCGCGAACGGCGCCGGCTGCCCGACCCGCGCGCTGATCACCGACATGAACGAGCCGCTCGCGACCTCCGCCGGCAACGCGCTGGAGATGGCGAACGCCGTCCGCTTCCTGCGCGGCGAGGAGGTCGACGGCCGGCTCTGGGACGTCACCGTCGCCCTCGGCGGGGAGGTGCTGGCGCAGGCCGGCGTCGCGACCGACCCCGAGGACGGCGCCGACCGGATGCGCCTGGCCTTCGAGTCCGGCGCGGCCGCCGAACGCTTCGCGCGGATGGTGGCGGCGCTCGGCGGGCCGACCGACTTTCTCGAGACCGCCGGCGTCCACCTGCGCCGCTCGCCGGTCATGGCGGACGTCGCGGCGGGGCAGGGCGGCTACGTCGCCGGGATCGACGCGCGCGCCATCGGCCTCGCGGTGGTGGAACTCGGCGGGGGCCGCCGCCGCGCCGCCGACCTGATCGACCACGCCGTCGGCTTCGAGGGCCTGATCGGCCTCGGCGCCTGGGTCGAGGCCGACACGCCGCTCGCCCGCCTGCACGCCGACGACGAGACCGCCTTCGACCGCGCCGCCGCGCGCCTGCGCGCGGCCTACCGCATCGCCGAGGCGCCGCCGCCCGAGACGCCGCTGATCCTGGAGCGCGTCACATGACGCCGCCGCGGGCCGCCTGATGCCCCGCGCGATCCTGATGGTGATGGACTCGGCCGGCTGCGGCGGCGCGCCCGACGCCGCCGAGTTCGGCGACGAAGGCGCGAACACGCTCGGCCATATCGCCCTCGCCTGCGCCGAGGGCCGCGCCGACGCCGGCCGCTCCGGCCCGCTGAACGTGCCGAACCTCGCCGGCCTCGGCCTCGGCCCGGCGATCCGCCTCGCCTCGGGGCTCGAGACCGGCCTGCCCGACACCGCCGGCGGCCTCTGGGGGGCGGCCACCGAGGTCTCCCGTGGCAAGGACACCCCCTCGGGGCACTGGGAGCTGGCCGGCGTGCCCGTGCCTTGGGAGTGGCATTATTTCCCGCAGACCGACCCGGCGATCCCCGCCTCCGTCACCGGTCCGATCGTCGAACGCGCCGGCCTGCCCGGCACGCTGTGCAACGCCCATTCCTCGGGAATGCCGGTCATCCGCGCCTATGGCGCCGAACATCTCGCGACCGGCAAGCCGATCTTCTACACCTCCGCCGACAGCGTGCTGCAGATCGCCGCCCACGAGATCCATTTTGGCCTCGATCGCCTGATCGCGCTCTGCAGGATCGCCGCCGAGGTCGTGCATCCGCTGCGCGTCGGGCGCGTCATCGCCCGGCCCTTCGTCGGCGAGACGACGCACACCTTCGCCCGCACCGCCAACCGCCGCGACTTCGCCATCCCGCCGCCCGAGCCGACGCTGCTCGACCGGGTGGTG
>CAYTMB010000015.1:0-15551 GCA_964438465.1 uncultured Rhodovulum sp.
GCACGGCGGTCTGGATGGTCATGTGCAGCGAGCCGGCGATCCGGGCGCCCCTGAGTGGCTTCGTCTCGCCGAATTCGGCGCGCAGCGCCATCAGGCCGGGCATCTCGGTTTCGGCGATGTCGAGTTCCTTGCGCCCGAAATCGGCGAGGGCTATGTCCTTGACGATGTAGTCGCGGTCCATGACGGCGTGCTTGGGGTTCACTGTGCGACCTCCTCGAATACGGTTGGGGAGCGCCTTAGCACCGTGGCGCGGCGCCGACAACGGGCGTGGCCGGTCGCCGCGCAGGCCGACCTGAAGGGCGCCCGCTCCGCGGGGGCGGGCGGAGGCGTGGTGGCGAAGCGGGCCTGGCAGCGGATGCTCTCGGGGCGGCGGCTCGACCTGCTCGATCCGTCGCCGCTCGACATCGAGATCGAGGACATCGCGCATGGCCTCGCCTTCGTCGCGCGCTGGAACGGCCAGACCCGCGGCGAGCATCCGTTCTCGGTGGCCGAGCATTCGCTGCTGGTCGAGGCGCTGTTCGGCCGGCTGGAGCCGGCGGCGGGGCCGCGCTGGCGGCTGGCGGCGCTGCTGCACGACGCGCCGGAATATGTGATCGGCGACATGATCTCGCCGGTGAAGGGCGCGGTCGGGCCGGATTATGCGGCGATGGACGCGCGGCTGGCGGCGGCGGTGCATCTGCGCTTCGGGCTGCCGGCGGCGCTGCCGGGGTCGGTCAAGGCGGCGATCAAGCGGGCCGACCGGATCTCGGCCTGGCTGGAGGCGGTGCGGATCGCGGGCTTCGCCGAGGCCGAGGCGAACCGGCTGTTCGGGGCGCCGAAGCTGGCCGGGGTCGCGGCGATGGCGCTGCCGCTGCGGCCGGCGGGCGAGGTCAAGCGCGACTTTCTCGCGCGGCATGCGGCGCTGCTGGCGGCGTGCTGAGGGCGTAACACGCTGTTACGCAAACTAATACATTGAAATTATGAAATAAATCAGATACCGCCTTCGCCGTCGGCCGCGATGCGCGTATCTTCCGGGGACGCCGCTAGCAGAGCCGCCGATGGCGGTGGCGGAGCTCGGCGCCAGGCTCGCCGGGGATTGCGCTTGACGCGCACCATCGGCTGCACCACCTAAGCCCATCAACATCACGCCGCTGCGAGCCGAGCGCCCGGCGGCGTCGACACGGAGATCAGCCGCAATGGACCTCAAGATCGCTCCGGCCGCAACGGACCTCGTCAAGGACGGATCCGACGCGACCTTCATGGCCGACGTCATCGACGTCTCGATGCAGACGCCGGTCATCGTCGATTTCTGGGCGACCTGGTGCGGACCCTGCAAGCAGCTGACGCCGGCGCTGGAGAAGGCGGTGGCCGAGGCCAGGGGCAAGGTGCGGCTGGTCAAGATCGACGTGGACAAGAACCCGCAGATCGCCGCCCAGCTGCGCGTGCAGTCGATCCCGGCGGTGTTCGGCTTCGTCGGCGGCCAGCCGGTGGACGGCTTCATGGGCGCGCAGACGGCGGGGCAGGTGAAGGCCTTCATCGACCGGCTGATCGCGGCGGCGGGGCCGGACGCCGGGCTGCAGGAGGCGCTGGCCGCCGCCGAGGAGATGCTGGCCGAGGGCGCGGTCGCCGATGCGGCGCAGACCTTCGCCGCGATCCTCGCCGAGGACGAGGCCAATCTCGCGGCGATGGGCGGGCTGGCGCGGGCGCATCTGGCGCTGGGCGACCTGGCGCAGGCGCGCGACGTCCTGGCGCTGGCGCCCAAGGGCAAGGAGAGCGACCCGGCGATCGCCTCGGTGCGCGCGCAGATCGACCTGGCCGAGTTGAGCGCGGAGGCGGGCGACGCGGCGCAGTTCCGCGCCGCGCTGGAGCGCGACCCGGACGACCACCAGGCGCGGTTCGACCTCGCGACGGCGCTGGTGGCGGCGGGCGACGCCGAGGGCGCCGCCGAGGCGCTGCTGGAGCTGTTCCGCCGCGACCGCGAGTGGAACGAGGGCGCCGCCAAGGTCCAGCTGTTCAAGCTGTTCGACAGCCTGGGGCCGAAGAGCGAAACGGCGGCGAAGGGGCGGCGGCGGCTGTCGTCGATGATCTTCTCCTGACGATGGGCGCGCGGACGGTCTGATGGCCAAGAAGTTCAGCCTTGCCGACCTGCCGGAGACCATCCCGATCTTTCCGCTGCCGGGCGCGCTGCTGCTGCCGCGGGCGCGGCTGCCGCTGAACATCTTCGAGCCGCGGTATCTGGCGATGCTGGAGGACACCCTGAAGACGCCGCATCGGCTGGTCGGAATGGTCCAGCCGATCATGATGCCCGAGGGCAAGGGCGAGGGGAAGGCGGGCGGGCGGCTGCATCAGATCGGCTGCGCCGGCCGGATCACCGCGTTCCAGGAGACCGAGGACGGCCGCTACCTGATCACGCTGTCGGGGGTGAGCCGCTACCGGATCGTCGAGCAGGTCGAGGGGTTTGCGCCCTACCGGCGGGCGACGGTGGACTGGGCGAGCTTCGAGCGCGATCTGGGGCGCGCCGAGGACGACGCGGCGTTCGACCGGATCGGGTTCCTCAAGGTGCTGGCGCGGTTCTTCGAGACCGCGCAGCTGAGCTCGGACTGGGACAGCCTGAAGGAGGCGGAGCCGGAACTGCTGATCAACTCGCTGTCGATCCTGTGCCCGTTCGATCCCGAGGAGAAGCAGGCGCTGCTGGAGGCGCCGACGCTGGCGAACCGGCGCGAGACGCTGGTGACGCTGATGGAGTTCGCGCTGCGCGCCGGTGGCGACGAGGGGGCGATGCAATGACCGACGAGGTTCCGGCCGGGGCCGGGCCGGGGATCGACCGGCGGCTGCTGGAGGCGCTGGTCTGCCCGGTGACGCGCGGGCCGCTGGACTATGACGCGGAGCGCCAGGAGCTGATCTCGCGCGGGGCGGGGCTGGCGTTCCCGATCCACGACGGCATCCCGGTGATGCTGGTCGACGAGGCGCGGCCGCTGGACTGAGCGCCGCGGGCGCCCCGGCGGTCGCGGCCCGGCGGCGCGGCGCCGCCGGGCCGGCCGGCTACTCCGCGGGAGTCTTGTGGATGGCCCCGGCGCGGGGGACGATCGGCGCGGCGGTCCAGTTGTCCGCGAGCACCCCGAACACCAGCGGGGGAAAGGTCGCGGCGCAGAGCGCGTAGCGCGCGACCAGCCGCCGCGGTTCGCGCAGCATCCGCCAGGCCCATTCCATCGCGATCCGCCGCACCCAGACCGGCGCGCGGCGCTGGCTGGCGGCGACGAAGTCGAGCCCGGCGCCCACCGAGGCCAGCCCCATCCCGGGCAGCAGGTCGCGGCAGCGCGCGGCGAACATCTCCTGCTTGGGCGCGCCGAGGGCGAGGAAGGTCAGCCGCGCGCCCGAGCGGCGCAGGGCGAGGATCATCTCGTCCGCCTCGGCGCCGCAGGGGTCGAAGTCGCGGCCGGGCGCGAGGCGCGCGACGATGCGCAGGCCCGGGTGCCGCGCGGTCAGTTCCGCGGCGGCGCGCGCCAGCGTCGCCTCGGTCGCGCCGAGCAGCGCCACCGGCGCGCGTTCGTCCGCCGCCAGTTCCGCCAGCGGATCGACCAGATCGGAGCCGGCGACGAGCGAGACCGGACTGCCGGCCAGCCGCGACAGCCAGACGATCGGATTGCCGTCGGCCACGACGAAGTCCTGGCGCAGATAGGCGGCGCGGAACGCCGGCGAGCGCTGGAGCTTGACCATGTGGTCGAGGTTCAGCGTCGCGATCGCGAAGCCCTCGCGATCCCGGATGCGCTGGCGCACCTCGTCCAGAAGGTCGGTTCTGTCGGATTTGTTAACCGTAATTCTACCTCCGTCGAACGGAAGTTCAAACATATTAACCATCAGAACACTCCACCCAAAGTGTCTACATAGACAAGGTGGAATACATGCTGCAAACTAGACTCGCCACCATCTTGATCTGGTAGAGTTAAAATTTACCATTGGGTAACAATCTTCGGTCATATAGCCGTTTACGGTGGCAGGTCTTTTCCGGTGACGCCGTGCGGCCGGGCCGGGCATCGCAGGTGCGGGGCGCGCCGGGGGCGCGATCACGGGGGGACTGACATGTTCGAGAGCGCCACCAAGCCGAGCGGCCAGCGTCTCCAGCGGGCGGAGCCGCGTCCCGGGCCCGAGCGGCCCTGGGCGGCGGGCGACGGGCGCGACGCCTGGGCGCAGTTGCGCGCGGTGCGGCTCGACCCCGTGCATCTGGCGCGCAACCGGGTGGTGGCGGCCGGGCGGGAGGATCCCGCGGCCTGGGATTTCGACCTGCTGCGGACCCGGGTCCTGCGCGCGCTGAAGGCGCGCGGCTGGCGCCGGGTCGCGGTCACCTCGCCGACCGTGGCCTGCGGCAAGACCTTCATCGCGGCGAACCTGGCGCTGAGCCTCGCGCGGGTGCCGGGCTGCGCCACGGTGCTGATGGATTTCGACCTGCGGATCCCGAGCCAGGCGCGGCTGCTCGGGCTGGCCGAGGTCGGCGCGCTGCGCGACGTGCTGACCGGGCGCATCCCGTTCGAGCAGCATTTCCACCGGGTCGGCGAGCGGCTGGCGCTGGGGCTCAACGCCCGGGCGGAGGTGGATGCGGCCGAGCTGCTGCAGGATCCCTCGACCGCCGAGGCGCTGGGCGGGATCCTCGCCGTCCTGCAACCGGACGTGGTGATCTACGACCTGCCGCCGGTCCATGCCTGCGACGACGTGCTGGCGTTCTCGCCGCAGTTCGACGCCGTGCTGCTGGTCGCGCGGGGCGGGGTCACCCGGGCCGAGGACATCCGCCGCTGCGAGCGGCTGTTCGGCGACCAGACCCCGATCCTGGGCGTGGTGCTGAACGACAGCGAGGACCCGCCGACCGAGCCCTACGGCTACGCCCCGCGCGGGCGCTGAGCGCGCCGCGCGGTCAGCGCAGCTCGCTGGCGGCGGCGAGCAGGACGATGGCGTCCCAGTTCAGCCAGAGCGCGGCCGCGGCGCAGGCGAGGCTCGCCGTGGCGTAGACGAGGTCGTGCGCGGGATCCCATTGCCCGTAGCGCCGCGCCAGCCAGATCACCAGCGGATAGGCCAGCAGCAGCGCGAGGCCCTGGCCCGCCAGCGCGCCGACGAGGCCGCCGATCTCGGCGCCGGCGAGGAACAGCGCGGTGAACAGCGCCGCCTTGGCCGCCAGCACGGCGCAGAACCGGCGCGAATCGCCGGCGGCCAGCGCGGCCTGGTCGTAGGTCATGCCGATGACGTTGGGGATCTGGGCGCAGGCGATCAGGATCACCACCGGGCCGGCGGCGGCGTAGCGCGCGTCATAGAGCGCCTCGACCAGCGGGATCCCGAGGAACGCCATCGCGAGCAGCGCGCCGAGCAGGACGCCGGTCAGGATGCGCCGCATCGTGCGGACCTTGGCGAAGTTGCTGGCCGGGCCGGCCGCGCCGTGGCGGTAGAGCGGGATCATCACCCGGCCGATCACCGCGCCGCCGAGCAGCAGCGGCGCGCTGGCGAGGAAAAAGCCGATGTTGTAGATGCCGAGCCATTCCAGCGACAGGTACTTGCCGAGGATCACCCGGTCGCCCTGCGCGATGACGAAGCCGAACACCGTGCTGAAGAAGATCCACTTGCCGAAATGCACCAGCTCGCGGCCGGCGCCGGCGTCCCAGCGGAAGCGGTTGCGGGCGCCGGGCAGGAAGACCGACATCAGGACCAGTTTCGCCAGCGCGCCGACGAGGCCGCCGAGCACCAGCGCCCAGACCGATGCGGTGGCGATGGCGGCGACGACCATGACCGCGACGCCCAGCGTCTGGCTGAGCAGGTCGAGCAGCGTCACCCGGCCGAGCATCAGGTGTCGGTTGGCGGTCTCGATCCGCGTCGGGTTGAACCCGGCGATCAGCAGGGTCAGCCCGGCCACCGGCAGGATCTGCGCCAGCATCGCCTCGTCGTAGAAGCCGGCCACCGGCGCCGCGAGGGCGCAGGTCGCGAGCCAGAGCAGCGCGCCGCGCGCGACCTGGAGCGTCCAGGCGGTGTCGAGGAAGTCGTCGTCGTCGCCGCGGCGGTTCGCCATGATCGCCTGGCCGATGCCGACGTCGGAGAAGTTGGCGAGCCCGATCATCGCGACGGTGACCAGCGCCATCAGCCCGAAGGCGTCGGGCAGCAGCAGCCGGGTCAGCACCAGGTTCGAGGCGAGGCGGATCACCTGCGAGACCGCGAAGCCGGAGGCCGTCAGGGCGGAGCTGCGCATCGCCTTGGCGAACAGGCCCTCGCCGGACAGGGATCGCAGGATGGTCACCGCCACGCGCCGTCTCTCCCTGCAGGGTCCGGGGCCGCGCCTGCGCCCGGCTGGGGGCCGCGGGCCGGGGCCGGCGGCGTGAATTCATCGTTTGTTTAGGAGCAAGGTCTAAACAATTCGCCAACGCGCGGTCGGCGGAGAGCCCATGAGAGTAGCGTATCTGGTCAACACCTATCCCCGGCCCTCGCACAGTTTCATCCGGCGCGAGATCCAGGCGCTGGAGCGGCAGGGCTTCGAGGTGCGGCGGTTCGCGATCCGCGGCGACCGGGCGGCGCTGGTCGATCCGGCCGACATCGCCGAATGCGACCGCACCGAACTGGTGCTGGCGCAGGGCGCGGCGCGGATCGCGCTGGCGGCGGCGGCCGAGGCGCTGCGCGCGCCGGTGGCCTGGTTCGCGGCGCTGCGGCTGGCCGTCGCCTGCGGCCGGCGGGCGCCGGGGGGCGTGCTGCGCCACCTCGCCTATTTCGCCGAGGCCTGCTTTCTGGCGCGGCGGTTGCGCGGGCTGGGGATCGGGCGGCTGCATGCGCATTTCGGCACCAATTCCGCCACGGTGGCGATGCTGGCGGGCGCGCTGGGCGGCCTGCGCTGGAGCTTCACCGTGCATGGGCCCGAGGAGTTCGACGCGCCGGCGGCGCTGGCGCTCGACGAGAAGATGCGACGGGCGGATTTCACCGTCGCGATCAGCTCGTTCGGACGCAGCCAGCTGTGCCGCTGGGTCGATGGCGCGGTCTGGCCGCGTCTGCATGTGGTGCCCTGCGGGATCGAGCCCGCGCATTTCCCCGAGCCGGCGCCGCCGCCGGACGGCGCGACGCGGCTGGTCGCGATCGGGCGGTTCGTCGAGCAGAAGGGGCAGTTGCTGCTGATCGAGGCGCTGGCGCGGGCGGTGGCGGTGGATCCGGCGATCCATCTCACGCTGGTCGGCGACGGCGAGTTGCGCGGGGCGATCGAGGCGGCGATCCGCGAGCGCGGTCTCGGGGGGGCGGTGACGCTGACCGGCTGGCTGGACGAGGCGCAGGTGCGCGCCGAGCTGGCCGCCGCCCATGCGCTGGCGATGCCGAGTTTTGCGGAGGGACTGCCGATGGTGGTGATGGAGGCGATGGCCGCGGGCCGTCCGGTGGTGGCGACGCTGATCGCCGGCGTTCCGGAGCTGGTGCTGGCGGGCGAGACCGGCTGGCTGGTGCCGGCGGGCGACGCCGAGGCGCTGGCGGAGGCGCTGCTGGCCGTCGCCGCCGCGCCGCGCGCGCGGCTGGCGGCGATGGGCGCGGCCGGCCGCCTGCGGGCGCTGCGGCGCCACGACGTCGACGCCGCGGCGGCGCTGCTGGCGGCGCAGTTCCGCGCCCCGGCGCCGGTCCCGGCGGCGGCGCCCGCGCCGTCCGGGCCCGGCCGCGCCGCGCTGGCGGCGGGGAGGGCGGCGTGAGCGCGCCCGAGGCGGCGCGCCCCACGGTCTCGGCCACCGAGCCGGACTGGAGCCGCGAGCGGCCGCGCGGGCTGTGGGACCCGTCGCGGCGGCTGCTGCGCAGCATCCGCCGCTACGAGGCGGCGCGGGCGCGCGGCGGGGCGCTGTCGCGGCTGTCGCGGCGGTGGTGGGCGCTGGAGCACCGGTTCTGGTCCATCGTCACCCAGGCGGACATTCCGCCGAACGCGCAGATCGCGGGCGGGCTGCACCTGCCGCATCCGAACGGGATCGTGGTGCATCCCGACGCGCGGATCGGGCCGAACTGCCTGCTGATGCAGCAGGTGACGCTGGGGCTCGACGGGACGCGCGAAGGCGCGCCGCGGCTGGGCGGCCATGTCGACATCGGCGCGGGGGCCAAGGTGCTCGGGCCGGTGGTCATCGGCGACGGCGCGGCGGTCGGGGCGAACGCGGTCGTGCTGTGCGACGTGCCGCCCGGGCATCTCGCGGTCGGCGTGCCGGCGCGGATCATCGCGCCGAAGCCGCGGGGGGCGGAGGCCGCCGCGGTGCGCTCGGCCTGACCGGCGCGCAGGCGCCGTCCCGGCGTCGCGCGGTTCACCATGTCCTGATCTTCAGGCGCGTTCGCCCGGGCGGGGCCGTGCGGGCTATCGTCCGCGCGCCCAGCCCGAGGGCGCGCGCGCGGGCAGGCGGACGGCGAGCGCCACGGCGCAGTAGACGCAAAAGCCGACCGGATCGCCGGCCGCGAGGCGCAGCAGCCCGCTAGCGCCGAGCGGCGGCTTGTCCTCGTTGCGGACGAGGTCGGGGTACAGCCGCGCCACCTCGGCGACGCCGAGGTTCTGGCGCCGCCGGACCCGGACCAGCCGGCGGAACCCGTCGATCAGCGGAAACTGGTAGGGCGCCGCCACGCCGATCCGCTCGTGCGGCGCGAAGGAGAGCCGCACGAAAACGTCGTCGGCGATGATGTCGGGGAACTCGCCCCAGCGCGCCCGGCCGGCGGCGTTGACCGCGAAGAGGCCGCAGCCGGGTACGCCGTCGGTCATGAACGGCAGGCGGCGCCAGATCCGCGCATAGGCGCGGGTCGCCCAGCTGCGCGCGCGCGGGATCTCCGGTTTTCCGCTGGCGTAGGCGGCGTCGGGCCGGTCGAGCGCCGCGGCGATGCCGGCGATCAGCGCCGGGCTGACGGTCACGTCGGCGTCGAGATAGGCGCGGATCCCGCCGGTCGCGGTGGCGTCGCCGACGTTGAGCGCGTTGAGCTTGCCGCCCTTCTCGAGGTCGATGACCTCGAGCCGCCAGCCCCGGCGCGCGGCGGCGGCGGCGCGCGCCCGCGCCCGGGCCACGGTCGCGTCGGCGCAGGCGTTCGCCACCACGAGGATCTCGACGGGGCTCGTCTCCGCGTCCGAGGCCAGCAGGGCGTCGAGGCAGGGGCCGATATAGGCCGCCTCGTTGTTGGCGGGAATGATCACGCTGAGCATTGCATCTCGGCTCCTCGGGGGCGATCCGGGCGGTGGCGCAAGGCCCGTCACCAGGGCCGCGCAAGCGGGCAGGCGCCGGCCGGGACCGGCGGCGCGCGCAGGGCGGTCCAGCGCGGGTTGGCGTCGTCGAGATGGCGCAGCGCGCCCCAGCTGCCCCAGCGGCTCGGGGGGGCGACGTCGACGAAGGCGTTGAACGGGGCGTCGCTGGCCGCCGCCCAGCCGTTGCGCAGCAGCCGGTACAGCTCGCCCATCTCCGGCGTGTAGCTGAGATGCGTGAAGAACGCGGTCAGCTCGTCGTCGTCGGCCCAGGGTCCGACGCCCGCGACATGGGCGCCGCCTTCGTACATCACCAGATCGAGCCCGTGGGTCCGCGCCGCCTCGGCGTGGTAGGGCAGCAGCTCGCAGAGGAATTCCGCCACCGAGCCGTCGTCGTCGCCGGTCGCGCTTCCGTCGCGCAGGTCCGCGACGGCGCGGGCCGTGGCGGCGTCGAAGCGGCGTGCCGCGACATCGGCCGCCCGCGCCTCGCCCTGCAGCCCGCGCGCGTCGGCGTCGCGCTCGGCCGCGGCGCGGCTGTCGGCGAGCCAGCCGAGCACCTGCGGCGCCTTGGTCTCGTAGCCGAGGGCGCCGCCGAAATAGCCGGCGATCGCGTAGGCGTCGAACTGCGCGGCGGGCGCGTCGGCGTCCGGATCGCGCAGCGGCGCGGTCAGCAGGGCGGTCTCCAGCCCGCGCCAGCCGGTCTGGGTGGCGAGGACCCGGACCAGCCGCCGGTCGGCCTCGGCGCCGAAGACCTCGCGCCAGACCTGCGCCATCCGGGCGGCGCGCAGGCCCGCGGCCTGCATCCAGGCGTCGCCCGGCGCCTCGGCGCCCCAGCGCGCGGTCGCGGCGTCGCGAGCCCAGTGCGCCTGGGCGAAGCCCCAGTTCCACATCTCGTTGGAGAACTCGACATGGGCCTTGCGGCCGGGGTCCAGCCGGTCGCGGACCAGCTCGGCGAAGCCGCGGAAATAGGCGTCCCCGGCGAGGTGGGGCATGTTGAACCACGGGTCGGCGCCGAGCGCATTGGCGAGGTCGACCATCGTCTCGGCCGGGACGCCGCGCCAGGCGTAGGTGTAGTCGGAGGCGCGCGGGCGCTCGGGCCAGCCGGCGATCGTCGCGCCGTTGGTCTGCATCCAGTCCATGAAGCGCACCCCGCGCACGCCCTCGATGCGGGCGAGCCAGCCGGGGTTGAAGACGGCCCCAGCCGCGTGCAGCGGCAGGTTGGCCTCCTTCACCACCGCGATGTCGCGGATGTAGTCGCCGGTCCCGCGCGGATCGGTGGCGGCGATGGTCAGCACCACGCTGCCCGGGCCGGGCGCGTAGTCGAAGACGATCGCGCCCGCGCGCGCGGAGACGACGGCGGCGCGGCCGTCGAGGCGCAGCTCGCCCGCGCCGCGGTAGCTGACCCGGTAGCGGCCGGCGAGCGAGGCGGCTTCGGCCGGCTGGTCGGTCAGGATCAGCGTGGAGACCCCGGTCACGCCGTCGGGGAGGCGGCGCAGCCAGCCCTGCGCGTCGAGGTCGCCGGCGGCGGCCATCTCGGCCGGGTCGCGGCCGCCCCACTGGCCGGGCAGATGCCCGACCCAGGGCCGCGCCGACTTCATCAGGTCGAGGAACGGCTGTTCGGTGGACCAGTCGCTGATCCCGGCGAGGCCGATGGCGAGGCCGGGGTCGGCGCCGGCCTCGGCGCGGACGCCGGTGAGCGGGTGCGCGCGCACCGCGTCCCAGGCGATCTGCTGCAGCCGGGCGGCGAGCGCGGGCGCGGGCGCCTCGAAGGCGCCGCCCCAGGCGTCGTGGAACTGCCGCGGCAGCCCGCGCGGGTCGCGGCCGTAGAGCGTCGCGTACTGCACCATCGTGGCGAACCAGGTTCCGAGGTCGTTGAGGTGGATGTCGTCGCGAAACAGCGCGCGGATGTCGGTGAGGCCCGCCGCCTCGCCGCTCGCGATGGCGTCGTCGAGCCGGGCGAGCGCCTGTCCGACGGGAACCAGCCGCATCGCCGGCGCGCCCGGGTCGCGGCCGGCGTTGACCCGCGCGATCACCCGCTCCCAGACCGGCAGGTCCTGATCGAGCCGGACGCGCCACGGCACGCCGTCGCGGTCGTCGTGGGGCACGTCGACGCCGGTCCCGCTGTCGAGGCTGTGCCAGGTCTCGTAGAGATAGACCCGGGTGTTCGGGTTCGCAGCGACCGCGAGGTCGTAGAATTCGCGGGCGTAGCGGTCGGTGTCGCTCCAGGCGATGTGGTTGCGCAGCGGGATCGCCTCGGTCAGCACCACGACCTCGGTGTCGCCCTCGGGCAGGATCCTGCGGGCGTCGACGCCCTGCGCGCTGGCCGAGTTGTCCCAGTTCCAGACCAGCGGCGCGCCGTTGATGACCTGGAAGCGGACGCCGCCGGCGCCGCCGCGGGATTCCACGGCGTCCTCGAGCATGGCGGGCATCTCGATCCCGACCAGGCTGTGGCCGATGAACAGCACATCGTCGGCGAGCGGATATTCCATGGGCAGGCGATCTCCCCGGTGATGGGACCGGCATCGGTCAAGGTCGACCGAAAATCCATACGAATCAGGGTGAATCCCGGCCGTCATTCGCTGGCGGTTAACGCGGCGGGCGCGACGCCGGTCCGTGGATGCGCGCGCACGACGTCCCAGGCGACCTCCTGCATCAGGCGCGCGGCCTGCGGTCCCGGCGCGACCGCGGCGGCGCCGTCGGCGCGCAGCAGCTCGTGCGGCAGGCCGGCGGGGCTGCGCCCGTAGAGCACGGCGTAGTGGGTGAGCGCGACGAGATAGGCGCCGAGGTCGTTGGGGTGGATGGTGTCCTGCGCGCCGTCCGGGGTGCGCGCAAACAGGTCCGCCGCGCCGGTCAGGCCGTCGACGCCGCCCCGCGCCGCGATCTCGCGCACGAAGGCGGCCAGCACCGGGCCGGCCGGGATCACGCGGATCGGGCGGTCGATCCCGTCGGCGGCGAGCGTCCGGCGCAGGATCTCGCCCTCCCAGTAGCGCGCGCCGTCGCGGTCGATCCGGTCGAGCCAGCCCTCCGGGTCGTCGAGGTTGTGCCATGTCTCGTAGAGATAGACCTGCGCGTCCGGGTTCGCCGCCCAGGCCCGCCGCGCCCAGCGGCCGAGGTAGTCGGCGCTGGCGTGGTGGCGGATGGCGTCGCGGATCTCGACCATCTCGGTCAGCACGACGGCGTCGTAGCCGCCGCTGTCGACCGCCTCGCCCGCCGGGCGGAAGCGCGGATGGGCGTTCTCCTCGGCGAAGCCGCCCACCGGCGCGTCGCCCCAATGCGCCTTGAGCGAGGCGCCCCAGCCGAGCTGGCTGTCGTAGCGGTGGCCCGGACCGGCGAGCTGGGCCAGCATCGCCGGCATGTCGCGCCCGACGAGGCTGTGGCCGAGGTGGAACACCGCGCGCGGCCCCGACGGCGGCGGGGCGGGCGCGGCGTAGAGCGCGTCCATCGCCGCGGCGTCGAGCGGGGCGGGGCCGGCGCAGCGCGCGGCGCCGGCGCAGGCCGGGACCGCCAGCACCAGGATCGTGGCGGCGAAGCGCTGAAGTCTGCCGATCATGCGAGTCCTCGCGGCGAGAGGAGGGTCCGTCCCCTTCATTCCTTGGAAAGGTTTAAGGATCACTTTCCGCCCGACGCGCATCGTGCGGCCCGGGCCGTCCGCGATCGTGCGCCGCCAGCAACGGGGCGTCGGACCTTGGCCACTCGAATTCCTCCGGGTCGAACTCCTCCGGGCGCCGGCGCGCGCGCCCCTGCGCCGGCGAGGCGCGCGGCGTGATCGCGGATCTGCTGGCGAAACCCTGGGACGTGATCGTCGTCGGCACCGGCATGGGCGGCGGGCTCGCCGCGCGCCGGCTGGCCGAGCGCGGGCTGTCGGTGCTGATCCTCGAACGCGGCGCCGCGGTGGCGCCGGCGGGCGGCTACTGGGCGACGCCGGTCCACAGCCTGGCGGACGGCGAGACCTATCACGACGTGCTCGGCTCGACGGTGGGCGGCACGTCGGTGAACTACGCCGGCTCGCTCGAGCGCCCCGAGCGCCACGACCTCGAGGATACGCCGGGACGCCCGCATCCGACCGGGGGCTGGGCCGCCGGCTACGACGCGTTCCGGCCGCATTTCGAGGCGGTGGAGCGGATCTTTCACGTCTGCGGCGAGCCCGACCCGCTCGACGCCGAGGAACGCCCGCCGCTCGCGGCGCCGCCGGCGCTGTCGCCGGGCGATGCGGCGCTGATGGCGTCGTTCCGGCTGCGCGGGCTGCATCCCTACCGCGCGCATCTTGGGATCCGCTACCTGCCCGGCTGCGCCGAATGCATCGGCCGGGTCTGCCCGGCGCGCTGCAAGCTCGACGCGCGCAGCGCCGGGGTCGAGCCGGCGCTGGCCACCGGGCGGGCGGCGCTGCTCGACGGCTGCGAGGTGACGGCCCTGCGCGCCGCGGACGGGCGCGTCACCCATGTCGAGGCGCGGCGCGGGGGCGCGGCGCTGACGCTCGCGGCGCGCTGCGTGGTGCTCAGCGCCGGCGGCCTCGCCTCGCCGCGGCTGCTGCTTGCCTCGGCCTCGGAGGAATGGCCGGAGGGCCTCGCGAACCGCTCCGGCCTCGTCGGGCGCAACCTGATGTTCCACCTGTCCGAGCGGCTGGCGGTCTGGCCCGACCGCCGCGCGCCGCTCGGCAGGCCGGCCAAGACCATCTCGCTGCGCGACTTCTACTATCGCGACGGGATGCGCCTCGGCCTGCTGCAGTCGATGGGGCTCGACGCGACCTACGGCAATGTCGTCCAGTACCTGAACGACGAGTTCGACCGCTCGGCGCTGCGCCGGCTGCGGCCGTTGCGCGGCGCGCTGCGCCTGCCGGCCTGGGCGGCGTCGCGGATGCTCGGCTCGGCGCGGATCTTCGTGGGGATCCTCGAGGACCTGCCGGTCGCGGACAACCGCGTGGTCTACGACGCGGCGGATCCCGAGCGCCTCGCGTTCAGCTACCGCGTGACGCCCGAGCTGCGCCGGCGCCGCCGGGCGTTCCGCGACGCCATCGGCGCCGCCATTCGCGGCCAGCGGGCGTATTTCCTCAACGCCAAGCCCGAGATCAACATCGCGCATCCCTGCGGCACGCTGCGGTTCGGCGCGGATCCGCGCCTGAGCGTGCTCGATCCGTTCTGCCGGGCGCACGGGCTGAGCAATCTCTACGTCGCCGATTCGTCGTTCATGCCGACCTCGAACGGCGTGAACCCGAGCCTCACCATCGCGGCGAACGCGCTGCGCGTCGCCGACCGGATCGCCGCGGCCCTGAGCGCGCTCGAACCGGCGGCCGTCGCGGCCGCCCTCGGCGCGCGATGACCGCGCCGCCGCCCGGGCGCGTCGCCGGCGCGCTGCTGCTCTATGTGCCGGTGCCGCTGCACGGCCCGCCGGAAGCGCCGCTGTTCGAGCCGCAGGCCTGCAACGGCCTGCGGCTCTGGGCCGAGAACTTCCCGCGGCTGATCGTGCTGTCGCCGCAGGGCGGGCCGGTCGCGCCGCGCGACTACGTGCCGCTCGACCGCGTCGGCCCGGCGCTGGAGCGCATCGAGTTCTCGCTGCTGCCCGAGGCCTGGCGGCCCGACCGCTTCGCGCGGGCGCTGCCCGCCGCGCTGCCGCAGATCCGGGGGCTGATCGACCGGGCGGATTATCTCTCCTTCGCCATCGGCGGGCTGTTCGGCGACTGGGGCGCCGTCGCCTGCTGGCAGGCGCACCGGATGGGGCGTCCCTTCGCGGTCTGGACCGACCGCGTCGAATCCGAGGTCACCCGGCGCAGCATCGGGCAGGGACGCCGGCGCGCGAGCCTGCGCGCCCGGCTGACCCACCGCCCGATGGCGGCGCTGGAGCGCGCCATCGTGCGCCGCGCAACGCTCGGCCTGTTCCACGGCCGCGAGACCTTCGAGGCCTATGCGCCGCACTGCGGCGGCGAGAGCGTGCTGGTCCACGACATCCACCTGTCGCGGAGCGATCATATCGCGCCGGCGGCGCTGGCGGCCAAGCAGGCGGGCGCGCTGCGCGAGCGGCTGCGGATCTGCTACGTCGGCCGCGCCGATCCGATGAAGGGCGCGCTCGACTGGGTCGCGGTGCTGGAGCGGCTGGCGGCGGCGGGGCTCGATTTCGAGGCGACCTGGCTCGGCGACGGTTCGGACCGCGCCGAGATGCTGCGCCGGATCGCGGGGGCGGGGCTCGGCGACCGGGTGCGGGCGCCGGGCTTCGCCGCGGATCGCGGCGCGGTGTTCGCGGCGCTGCGGGCGGCGCATCTGTTCCTGTTCTGTCACAAGACCCCGGAATCGCCGCGCAGCCTGATCGAGGCGCTGGTCTCGGGCTGTCCGATCGTCGGCTACGACAGCGCCTATCCGCGCGATCTGGTCGAGGGCCACGGCGGCGG
>CAYTMB010000015.1:15651-17042 GCA_964438465.1 uncultured Rhodovulum sp.
GCGCATGTACGAAAACCTGAAGGGCTCCACGCATCCGATGGCGCCGCCGGAGATCGCCGTGATGGCGATGCCGGAGGACGAACGCGTCTGGGTGCCGCAGGCCAAGGACGTCTGGTTCCGGCCGCTGATGCTGAACACCCGGCATGGCCAGTGGTGCAACCTGCTGCGCGTCCGCAAGTCGGGGGTGCTGTCGCGCCACCTGCATCCGAACCCGGTGCACGGCTTCGTGCTGAAGGGCCGCTGGCGCTATCTCGAACACGACTGGGTGGCCGAGACCGGCTCCTACGTCTTCGAGCCGCCGGGCGAGATCCACACGCTGGTGGTGCCCGAGGACTGCGCCGAGATGATCACCTTCTTCAACATCACCGGCTGCATGATCTACGTCGACGAGAACAACCGGCACGCCGGCTACGAGGACACCTTCACCAAGATCGACATGTGCCGGAAGCACTACGCGGCCTGCGGGCTCGGGGCCGACTACCTCGACCAGTTCATCCGATGACCGGGGCGGACTGGGCGCGGCCGTTCTTCGAG
This sequence comes from uncultured Rhodovulum sp., assembly GCA_964438465.1. Taxonomy (GTDB): domain Bacteria; phylum Pseudomonadota; class Alphaproteobacteria; order Rhodobacterales; family Rhodobacteraceae; genus Amaricoccus. The sequence continues at coordinate 16,186 of CAYTMB010000015.1, forward strand.
GGACGGCGCGTGCTGGTGACCGGCGGGGCGGCGGGCATCGGCGGCGCCATCGCCGCCGCCTTCGCCGCCGCCGGCGCCGAGGTGACGGCGACGGCCGTCGGCGACGCCGAGATCGCCGCCTGCGCGCCACGGCCGGGACTGCGGCTCGAACGGCTCGACGTGCGCGACGCGGCGGCGGTGGCGCGGCTGGTCGGCGGGCTGCCCGCGCTCGACGTGGTGGTCAACTGCGCCGGGGTGATCCGCCGCGGCGAGGAGCTCGACCCCGAGGTCTTCGCCGAGGTGGTCGACGTGAACCTGACCGGCTCGATGCGGGTCTGCGCCGCGGCGCGGCCCCTGCTCGCGCGGGCGGGGGGCGGCGCCATCGTCAACACCGCCTCGATGCTGGCGTTCTTCGGCGGCGGGCTGGTGCCCGGCTACGCCGCGAGCAAGGGTGGCGTCGTGCAGATGACCAGGTCGCTGGCCATCGCCTACGCCGGCGACGGCATCCGGGTGAACGCCATCGCGCCGGGCTGGATCCGCACGCCGCTCACCCGCGCCCTGCAGGACGACGCAGCCCGCGCCGGCGCGATCCTCGCGCGCACGCCGCTCGGCCGCTGGGGCGAGCCCGGCGACGTCGCCGGCCCGACGCTGTTCCTCGCCTCGCCGCTCGCCGGCTTCGTCACCGGCGCGGTGCTGACCATCGACGGCGGCTACGCCGTCGCGTGAGGAGGGCGCGCGCGGTCAAGTTCCTTCCAAAGCATGAACAAATCCAGAAATATATATTAATATCAATGGCATGGGCGGCTGTGCACGCGTGCACAGCCGCATGCGACGCCTGATACGAGCTCCGGCTGATCGCCTCGGAATTAGCCCGGACC
>CAYTMB010000016.1:0-14612 GCA_964438465.1 uncultured Rhodovulum sp.
GCAGCTTGGCCGCCTGCGGCCCGGCGCGCAGGATCGAGACCTCGTTGATCGCCAGAGCCTCGACCTGCGCCCCGTCCGCCCCGGTGGCCACCATGCGCAGCGGGTTGATCACGGCGGCTTCGGCGGCGGCCAGCCGCTCGACCAGCCGCTCCTCGTCGAAGGCGTTCATCAGGAAACCGACGGTGCCGCGGTTCATGCCGTAGACCGGCAGGCCCAGCCGCTCGGTCGCATGCAGCGTCGACAGCATCAGCCCGTCGCCGCCCAGCGCCACGATGACGTCCGCGGCCGCGACCGGGGCCTGGCCGTGGCGCGCGGTCAGCCGCTCGCGCGCGGCTTCGGCGAGCGCGACGCCGCTGGCGACGAAATGGATCTTGCGAAGGGCCAAGCCGCGGTTCCCGGGCGACGCCCGCCTCGGCGCCGGCCGGCACTCTCGCCCGCGCCGCCCGGGATGACAAGCGGCCCGTCCGCGCCGGCGCGGCCCCTGCGCCGCGTCGGCGTCGCGCGCGTTGCGCCGCCGCGCCCGCGGCGCGCTGCGGCGTGGCGCTTGTGGCGCGCTGCGGCGTGGCGCTTGTGGCGCCGGGGCCCGGCCCCGGCGTCCGGCCCCCCCCCGGGGCGTGGTTTTCGCATATTCCCAGCCCTGCGGTTTTTCGCTATGGGGCGCGCAGGCGCGCACCGCGCGGCAGGAGACCCGGCCATGAAAGACATCCTCGCCTCCGGCGGCCTTTTCACCGCCCCCCTCGCGGACAGCGACCCGGAGATCGCCGCCGCGATCGCCAGCGAGCTCGGCCGCCAGCGCGACGAGATCGAGCTGATCGCCTCGGAGAACATCGTCAGCCGCGCCGTGCTCGAGGCGCAGGGCTCGGTGATGACCAACAAATACGCCGAGGGCTACCCGGGCCGGCGCTACTACGGCGGCTGCCAGTTCGTCGACGTCGCCGAGACCCTGGCGATCGACCGCGCCTGCCGGCTGTTCGACGCGAAGTTCGCCAACGTGCAGCCGAATTCCGGCAGCCAGGCCAACCAGGCGGTGTTCCTCGCGCTGCTGCAGCCGGGCGATGTCTTCCTCGCGATGGATCTCTCCGCCGGCGGCCACCTCACCCACGGCGCCAAGCCCAACATGTCGGGCAAATGGTTCAAGCCGGTCCACTACGGCGTGCGCCGGCAGGACCAGCGCCTCGACTACGACGCGCTGGAGGAGCTCGCCCGCGCGCACCGGCCCAAGCTGATCATCGCCGGCGGCTCGGCGATCCCGCGCCAGATCGACTTCGCGCGGTTCCGCGCCATCGCCGACGCGGTCGGCGCCTGGCTGATGGTCGACATGGCGCATTTCGCCGGCCTCGTCGCCGGGCGCCAGCATCCGAACCCGATGCCCCACGCCCATGTCGTCACCACGACGACGCACAAGACCCTGCGCGGCCCGCGCGGCGGCATGATCCTGACCAACGACGAGGCCATCGCGAAGAAGATCAACTCGGCGATCTTCCCCGGCCTGCAGGGCGGCCCGCTGATGCATGTGATCGCGGCGAAGGCGGTCGCCTTCGGCGAGGCGCTGCGGCCGGAGTTCGCCGACTACGCCGCCGCCGTGGTCGACAACGCCCGGGTGCTGGCGGAGACGCTGATGAAGGGCGGCCTCGACATCGTCACCGGCGGCACCGACACCCATCTGATGCTGGTCGACCTGCGGCCGAGGGGCGTCACCGGCAAGGACGCCGAAGCCGCGCTCGGCCGCGCGCACATCACCTGCAACAAGAACGGCGTCCCGTTCGATCCGGCCCCGCCGACGGTGACCTCGGGCGTGCGGCTCGGCACGCCGGCGGGGACCACGCGCGGCTTCGGCCCGGCCGAGTTCGCCGAGATCGGCGACATGATCGTCGCGGTGGTGGACGGGCTGGCCGCCGACGGCCCCGGCGGCGCCGCCGCCGCCGAAGCCGCGGTCAAGGCCCGCGTCCAGGCGCTCTGCGCCCGCTTCCCGGTCTATCCGGGGCTCTGACCCGCCGCGCGGATCGGCCGGCGGGCGCGCCGACCGTCGCGCGCGCCCTGTCGGGATGCGCGGCCGCCGTCGCGCCCGCCCGCGGCGGCAGCGCCGCGTTCCGCCGCCCCCCGACCGGCGAACGCCGCCGTGACAGGCCGCGGCGCGGGGGGTAACGCGCGCGTCACGCAGCGAGGGCTATACCAAACGGGCCGAACGAATCGGGCGTTTGTCCGATCCGCAAAGCTCCGGGAGGGAGGGTCCCCCCGGCCAGCACATATTCAACCAGAAGGGTTGCCGACCATGAAACGTGGATTGCAAACCGCTGGCGCGCTCGCCCTGACGCTCGCCATCGCCACCGCCGCCTCCGCCGACACCGCCCAGCTCGCGGCTTCGGCCGGGATCGCGCCCGCAGACGCGGCCAGCTACTCGCTGACCGAGATCGCCGTCGCCAAGTTCAACGCCGACACCCGGCGCGACGACGCCATCGCGATCGCCTCGGAAGGCGTGGCGGCCGACCCCGTCGCGCATGCCCAGCTCTTCGCCGCCGCGGGCATCGCGCCCGTCGAAGGCCTGATGCTGAGCGACCTCGCGACCGCCAAGCGCAACCGCGAGGCCCGCGGCGACGACGCCGGGCGCAGCTTCACGCCCGGCGCGTCGAACGACAAGGCGCAGCTGCTCGCCTCGATCGGGATCGCGCCCGAAGTCGGGCGCAGCATGAGCCTGAACGCGATCTACCTCGAGAAGATCGTCCGTCAGTCCGACGATTGAGCCGCCGGCCGCCGGAGCCGCCCGGGCCTCGCCGCGCGAGGCCCGGGCGCGCCGCTCCCGGCCAGCCCGGAAGACCGCCTCAGAGACAGCCGCCCCGATCGTCCGGACGATCGAAGCGCACCCGCACGTTGGACCCCGGCGCCGGCTCGATCACGCCGAGCTTCGCCCCGGGCGCGCGCGCCGCGACCAGCCGCCCCGACCGGGTCTTCAGCCAGGCGTCCCAGTCCGGCCACCAGCTGCCCGCCGTCTCGGTCGCGCCGCCCAGCCAGCCGTCGAGCGTGGCGTGGCTCATGTCCGGATTGGTCCAGAACTGGTACTTGCCCAGGGCCGGCGGGTTCACCACGCCGGCGATATGGCCCGACCCCGACAGCACGAAGCGCACGTCGGCCCGGGTCATCTCCTTGGCGCCGCGATAGACCGAGGCCGCCGGGGCGATGTGATCCTCCTTGGTCGCGACATGATAGACCGGCGTGCGGATGTCGCCGAGCCGGACCACCTCGCCGGCGATCTCGAGCGCGTCCTTGGCGAAGGCGTTGCGGATGTAGAACTGCTCGAGATAGAACTGGTGCACCCGCGCCGGCATCGCCGTGGAATCCGCGTTCCAGTACAAGAGGTCGAACGGGAACGGCTCCTTGCCCAGCATGTAGTTCGAGACGATGTAGCCCCAGATCAGGTCGTTCGCCCGCAGCATGTTGAAGGCGTTCGCCATCCGGTCGGCGGGCATGTAGCCCTTATCCATCTCGTCGCCGATGGCGCCGATGGTCTGGTCGTCGACGAAGATCTGCAGCTCGCCCGCGTCCTCGAAATCGAGCTGCGCGGTGAAGAAGGTCGCCGAGGCCACCCGCGCGTCGCCGGCCTTGTCCATGGAGGCCAGCATCGTGCCCGCCAGCGTGCCGCCGATGCAGTAGGCCGCGAGATGCAGGCTCTTCTGCCCGGTCTCCTCCAGCACCTTGTCGATCGCGGCCACGGCGCCGTCGAACAGATAGCTCTCCCAGGTCTCGTTCGCCTGGCGCTCGTCGGGGTTCACCCAGGAGATCATGAACACCGTGTGGCCCTGGTCGACCAGCCACTTGACCATCGACTTCTTCGGGTTGAGGTCGAGCACATAGTACTTGTTGATCCAGGGCGGGACGATCAGCAGCGGCCTGGCGTGGACCTTGGCGGTCGTGGGCGCGTACTGGATCAGCTGCAGGATGTTGTTCTGCCAGATCACCGCGCCGGGGCTGACGGCGGTGTTGCGCCCGACCTCGAAGGCCTCCATGTCGGTCTGGCGGATCAGCAGCTTGCCCTTGCCGCGCTCCAGATCCTCGAGCATCATCTTCAGCCCGCGCACGAGGTTGGCGCCCTTCTGGTCGACGGTCGCCTCCAGCACCTCGGGGTTCAGCGCGAAGAAGTTCGCCGGGTTCATCGCCTCGACGAAGTTGCGCGTCAGGAACGCGGCCTTCCTGCGGTCCTTGGGCTCCATCTCGCCGACGGCGCCGACCGCGTTCTGGATCCAGCCGCTCGTCAGCAGATACGACTGCTTGATGTATTCGAAGACCGCGTTCTCCGACCATTCCTTGTGGGCGAAGCGCTTGTCGGCCTTGGCCATATACGGCAGGTCCAGCGGCTCGCCGACCTCGGCGCCGAGCCATTTCAGCATCGACTGCTGCCACAGCGCGTTCTGCGCCGCCCAGTATTCGAGGGTCATGTCGGCGACCTGCTTGGGGTTGTCCCACATCGTGCGGTACAATTCGGCGAAGGTCGGCCAGGCGCTCAGCGGATCCGACGACGCCGCCGCGCCGCCCTTCTCGGCCTGGGCGGCGAGAAAGGTCTTCCAGATCTGGCCGGAAATGTCGAACACCTCGGCCATGTTGCGGGCGACGTGCTGGCCCTGCTCGGCCAGCGTCCCGATCTCCTTGCCGTCGTTCATCGGCGTTCTCCCCCCGGGGCCCTGCGGCTTGCTCCGCCGTCTCCCTGCGGATGATACCCAAGCGCCGCGCGCTTGCCCACCCGCGAATTCCCCGCCGCCGGGCGGACCCGGGCGCCGCGCCCGCGTCGCGCGGGTTGCGCCGGGGCGCCCGCGGCGCGCTGCGGCGGGACGCCTGTGGCGCCGTCTCCCGGCTTCGACGGGAGGGTGGGCGGAGGGCCAGAACACGGAGCGGCCAGTTGGCCGCGAGTCTTTTTTCTCCCCATCTTTTGATGGGGCCCCTCGTCCTGCCCGATAGATTTCAAACCTGAATGAAATCCGGGGAAGGCGCGGGGGGCAGCGTCGGACCGGCCGCTCAGACGTCCAGGTCCTCCACGAACCGGGCGTTCTGCTGGATGTACTGGAAGCGCATCTCCGGCCGCTTGCCCATCAGCCGCTCGACCAGATCGCCGGTCTCGCCGAGATCGTCCGCCACCGTCACCCGGATCAGCGTCCGGCTGGCGGGGTTCATCGTGGTCTCCTTCAGCTGCGCCGGCATCATCTCGCCCAGCCCCTTGAACCGCGACACCTCGATCCTGCCGCGACCGCCGAGGCCCCTCGCCATCAGCCTGTCCTTGGCCGCCTCGTCGCGGACGTAGACCGACTTCGCGCCCTGCACGAGCCGGAACAAGGGCGGCGCGGCGAGGAACAGGTGGCCCGCGTCGATCAGCGGCCGCATCTGGGTGAAGAAGAACGTCATCAGCAGCGCCGCGATATGCGCGCCGTCGACGTCCGCGTCGGTCATGATGATGATCTTCTCGTACCGCAGGTCGTCGAGCGCGAACCGCGACCCCGTCGCCACCCCCATCGCCTGGCAGAGATCGCCCAGCTCCTGGTTCGCCGTCATCTTCGACGAGGCCGCCCCCAGCACGTTGAGGATCTTGCCGCGCAGCGGCAGCACCGCCTGGGTCCGCCGGTCCCGCGCCTGCTTGGCCGAGCCGCCCGCGCTGTCGCCCTCGACGAGGAACAGCTCGGACCCGTCGCGCCCGCCCGAGCAGTCCGCCAGCTTGCCCGGCAGCCGCAGCTTCTTCACCGGAGTCTTGCGCGCGGTCTCCTTCTCGGCCCGCCGCTTCAGCCGCTCCTCGGCCTTCAGCACCAGGTAGTCGAGGATCGCCCCGGCCGCCCTCGTGTCCGCCGCCAGCCAGTTGTCGAAATGGTCGCGCACCGCGCCCTCGACCAGCCTTGCCGCCTCCTGCGTCGACAGCCGGTCCTTGGTCTGGCCGACGAACTCCGGATCGCGGATGAACACCGAGATCATCGCGCAGCCGCCGGCCATCACGTCGTCGCGGGTGATCAGCGTCGCCTTGCGGTTGGACACCAGCTCGCCGTAGGCGCGCACCCCCTTCAGCACCGCCGCCCAGAAGCCCTGCTCATGCGTGCCGCCCTCGGGCGTGTGGATGGTGTTGCAGTAGGACGACACGAAGGCGTCGTGCTGCGGCGTCCAGTTGATCGCCCATTCCACCGAGCCGACCGTGCCCGCCCCGAAGCGGTCGGCGAAGGCCACCTTGCCCGCGAACGGCCGGTCGGCGTAGGTCTGCGCCCCCTCCAGCCGCTCGCCGAGATAGTCCGCCAGCCCGCCCGGGAAGTGAAACGTCGCCGCCTCCGGCGTGTCGTCGCCCGAGCCGAGGCAGGCCGGATCGCAGCGCCAGCGGATCTCGACCCCCGAGAACAGATAGGCCTTGGAGCGCACCATGCGCAGCATCCGCGCCGGCTTGAACCGCGCGCCCGGCCCGAAGATCTGCGCGTCCGGGTGGAACGTCACCGTGGTGCCGCGCCGGTTCGGCGCGGCGCCCAGCGCCTGCAGCGGCCCCTGCGGATGGCCGCGCGAGAACTCCTGCGCCCAGAGCTGCCGCCCCCGCGCCACCTCGACCCGCAGCCGGTCCGACAGCGCGTTCACCACCGACACGCCGACGCCGTGCAGGCCGCCCGAGGTCTCGTAGGCCTTGCCGGAGAACTTGCCGCCCGCGTGCAGCGTGCAGAGGATCACCTCCAGCGCCGACTTGCCCGGGAACCGCGGATGCGGATCGACCGGGATGCCGCGGCCGTTGTCGCGGATCGTCACCGAAAAATCGGCGTTCAGCTCGACCTCGATCCGGCTGGCGTGCCCCGCGACCGCCTCGTCCATCGCGTTGTCGAGCACCTCGGCGACCAGATGGTGCAGTGCGCGCTCGTCGGTGCCGCCGATATACATGCCCGGGCGCTTGCGCACCGGCTCCAGCCCCTCCAGCACCTCGATCGCGGAGGCGTCGTAGTCCCGCGACGCGGGATCGTCGCCGAACAGATCTGGGGCGTGGGCCATCGGTCGCGCCTTTTCTTTTGCTTTCGCCTTCGCCATTGATGGCGCAGGACTGCTCCCGACCACCTATATCTTGTCCGTCGCCGCGGGCAAAGGGGATTGGAATGCCCGAGATCCTGAACCCGCGCCTGCCGATCGCGCCGTGGATGGCCGGGCACACGCTGCGCCTGCCCGGAACGACGCCGATCGACCCCGCCGACTGGTTGCAGCGCGACGAGGTCTTTGCCGAACAGATGGCCTGGCGCGACGCGCTGATCGCCGGCCGCGGCCCGGAGGTGCACGCGCTGCTGCCCGGCGCGGAGCCGGCCGCCGAGGAACTGCTCGGCGCCGTGCTCGCGCATCTCGAGGGCGTTCCCGGCTACCGGCGGACCGGCGCCGCCATGCGCCGCCCCGACGGCGTCCTGGTCCCGCTCGACGGCCCGCCGCTGCTGACCGCCGGCCGGCTCGTGCAGGAGGACCTCTGCCTGCTGGAGAAGGCCGAAGGCGCGGCCGAGCACCGCCTGACCGGCGCCATCCTGTGTTTTCCCTCGAACTGGACGCTGGCGGAAAAGCTCGGCCACGGCCTTTCCCGCATCCACCGGCCGGTCGAGCCCTATGACGAGACCCTCGCCCGCCGGGTCCAGCGCATGTTCGACACCATCCGCCCCGAAGCGCCGGTGATGCGCGCGAACCTGCTGATCTACGGCGCCGGCGACCTGTGGAACCCCCGCCGCGAGTTCGAGCGCCACCGCCCGCCGCCGGGCGAGGGCCGCTTCGTCCGCGTCGAGCGCCAGACCATGCTGCGCCTGCCCCTCACCCGCGCCGTGGTGTTCTCGATCCACACCTACATGGTCGACCCCTCGGCCCTCACCCCGGAACAGCGCGAAAAGCTCGACGAGGCGCGCCCCGGCGCCTTCGCGGCGACGTGATGCGCGTCTTCGTCCTCACCGGCGCCGGCGTCTCGGCCGAAAGCGGCCTCGGCACCTTTCGCGACGCCGGCGGGATCTGGGCGAAGTTCGACCCGATGAAGCTCGCCACCCCGCAGGCCTTCGCGCACGATCCCGGCGCCGTCCACGCCTTCTACAACGCGCGGCGCCGGAACCTGCTGGCCGCGGCCCCGAACGCCGCCCACCGCGCCCTCGCCGAACTCGCCCGCGGCGTCGATCTGTTCCTCTGCACCCAGAACATCGACGACCTGCACGAGCGCGCCGGCTCGCCCGCCGTCCATCACATGCACGGCGAGTTGCTCAAGTCGCGCTGCCGGCGCTGCGGCGCCACCGCCGAGTGCCGCGGCGACCTCTCGATCCTCGACCACTGCCCGAGCTGCGGCCACGCCGACGCCCTGCGCCCCGACGTGGTCTGGTTCGGCGAGACGCCCTACGGCCTCGACGTCATCGAGACCGCCCTCGCCGCCGCCGACCTATTTGTCGCCGTGGGCACCTCCGGCGCGGTCTACCCGGCGGCCGGCTACGTCGAGATGGCGCGCGACCTGCGGATCCCGACCTGCGAGATCAACCTCGCCCCCTCCGACACCGCCGGCGCCTTCGACGACCGCCGCTACGGCCCCGCCACCGTCGAAGTCCCGGCTTTCGTCGCCGGACTGCTGGCCGGGACCGCCCGCCCCAGGTAGCGGACCCGCTCGCCGCCCGGCAGACCCCCCGCCCGCCGCGGGCACGGCGCTCACGCACGCGTGACGGGCCGGCGCGGACCGACCGGCGACCAGCAGACTGGCGCCGCCGCCGCCGCGCGGATATTCTCCACGCCCCGAAGCCCGAGACCGAGCCCGATGCGCCTGTTTTTCGCCGCAACCCTTCTCGCCGCCCTGCCGGCGCTCGCCGTCGCGACCGAGCCCGGCGCCCCGACCGGCCTCGCCGACATTCCGGTCGCGGAATGGCGGGCGATGGCCGAGGGCCGCACCCTGACCTACACCATCGGCGGCGAGTTCTGGGCGCTCGAGCACTACACCCCGGGCACCGACCGCGTGACGCTGCAGTTCTACGACGGAACCTGTCTCGAGGGGCGCTGGGAATTCGTCGCGCCGCTCTACTGTTTCCACTGGGAGGGCGAGGGCACGTCCTGCTTCCGCCACGCCCGTCTCGGCGACGAAATTCTCGTGCTGGAGACCCGGGACGGCGCCGAGACCGGCGCGCTCCAGACCATGAGCGGCGTCAGCGACGCGCCGCTCGCCTGCGGCCCGGCCGCGATCAGCTGATCCGGACGGCTGCGGCGCAGGACCCGCAGCGGGGCGCGCCCGGCACGGCCGCAAAGCTGAACATTCCCCTAACGCGGGACGAAATTCACTTACAGATCAATTGGTTGCGCCGCTGGGCACGCGTGCCCAAAACGGATCGGGCGCAGCAAGGTCATTCGTCGCGGTGGACCTTTTCCTTGCGCTCGTGCCGCTCCTGGGCCTCGAGGCTCAGCGTGGCGATCGGGCGGGCGTCGAGGCGCTTCAACGAGATCGGCTCGCCGGTCTCCTCGCAATAGCCGTAGCTGCCGTCCTCGATCCGGCGCAGCGCCGCGTCGATCTTGGAGACCACCTTGCGCTGCCGGTCGCGGGTCCGAAGCTCCAGCGCCCGGTCGGTTTCCTCGGAGGCGCGGTCGGCGATGTCGGGAATGTTCCGCGTGCCGGCCTGCATGTGCTCGATGGTGCCCCTGCTCTCGGCGAGGATCGAGGCCTTCCAGGCCAGCAGCTTGCGCCGGAAGTAATCCAGCTGCCGGAGGTTCATGAAGGGTTCGTCTTCGCTGGGCTGATACTCGACGTCGAACTTGATCTCGGGCTTCATCGATACACCACCTCTGGTCACTCCAAGGCCCGTCCCGCCGCCGGCGCTTCCCAGTCGAGATGCTGGACCCGATCGTTTCGTGCGCCTCCGTTATAGGGATTCGACTGCGTTGTCACGCGGAACATAGACGTTTTGTCCTGCCGGCGCGGCCGCGCCACCCCTGCAACATATCGGGTCAACGGGTGGAAATGATTGTAACAATGCTGTGTCCCTCCACGGCCCGCCCGCTCCCCGTGGCCCCCGCCGCGCCGGGCGCCGCGACCGCCCGGCCGGACCGCCGCCAGGCCGCGCGCGGCGCCCTGCGGTCAGGTTTGCAGGGTGACGCGCGGATCGCGGCTTGCTAGGGTGCGGCGCAACCTAGGAAGGATCCGTCCCTTGCGCTCTTCTTCGACGAAACTGAACCCCTTCGGCGCCTGGATGGATTTCGGCGCCGCCTATCTGCGCATGTCGATGTCGGCCGGCGAGGTGATCGCCCGCCGCACCCAGCGCATGGCGCTCGGGACGATGACGACGCCCGAAGCCCTGGCGATGGTGCTCGAAAAGGGCACGGCCTTAGCCGCCGCCACCGAAGGCGCCGCGGTCGCGGCAGCGCGCGGCGGGAACCCCCTGCGCGTCGCCACGGCGGCGCTGAAGCCCTATGGGGCCAAGACGCGGTCGAACGCGCGAAAGCTGCGCAAATAGGCCCGGCGGCGCAGGACGCGCGGCGCGCCGTGATCGAGATCCGCCCCATCCGCCGCGAGGACGAAGCCGCCTGGCGGGCGATGTGGCGTGACTATCTCGCCTTCTACGAGACCAAGTTGCCCGAAGCGGTCTACCAGACCAGTTTCGCGCGGCTGATCGACCCGGGGGTTACCGACTACTGCGGGCTGATCGCCACTGCCGACGGAGTCCCCGCCGGCCTCGCGCATTATATCCTGCACCGTCACGGCTGGCGGATCGAGCCGGTGTGCTACCTCCAGGACCTGTTCGTCGCGGCCGGGCGCCGCCGCGCCGGCATCGGCGAGCGCCTGATCGAGGCGGTCTCCGCCGCGGCCGACGCGGCCGGCTGCTGCGACCTCTACTGGCTGACGCAGAGCTTCAACGCGCCGGCGCGGCGGCTCTACGACCGGGTCGGCGTCGAGACGCCCTTCCTCAAGTACCGCCGCCGGGACCCGGCATGATCCGGCGCAAGCTCGCGCCGCTGGCGCTGGTCGCACTCGCCGGCTGCGCCGCGCCCATGACCCAGGAGGTCTCGTCGGTGCGCTTCGCCCCGGCCCTCGCGCCCACCGGCGTCGCGCGCTCCAACGCCGACCTCGCCGAGGATTTCCTCGACCTGACCTTCGGGCTCGAGAGCGGCGAGACCTTCGACCATCTGCTGCGCTACGAAGGCCCGGTGCGCATCGACCTCGCCTCGGCCTCGCTCGCGCCCTACCGCGGCGACCTCGAGACGCTGGTGGCGCGGCTGCGCTCGGAAGCTCGGCTCGACGTCTCGATCACCGACGACGCCGCCAGGGCGCAGATCCGCGTCGAGGCGGTGCCGGGGGCGCAGCTCTCGCGGGTGTTCCCCTCGGCCGCCTGCTTCATCGTGCCGGGCGAGACCAGCTGGCGCTCGTTCCTGCGCAACCGCTCGGAGGCGCGCCGGCGCTGGTCCTCCCAGAAGACCCTCGAGGGCGCGGCGATCTTCCTGCCCCAGGACGCGACGCCGCAGGACGTGCGCGACTGCCTGCACGAGGAGATCACCCAGGCGCTGGGGCCGGCGAACGACCTCTACCGGCTGCCGGATTCGATCTGGAACGACGACAACCTGCACGGCATCGCCACGCCGTTCGACATGCTGATGCTGCGCGTGCTCTACCAGCCTGAGCTGCACAGCGGCATGACCCGCGACGAGGTCGCGGCGAAGCTGCCGGCGCTGCTCAGGCGCGAGAACCCCAAGGGGCGCAACATTCCCCGCGCGGCGCGCTATCCGGAGTCGCGCGCCTGGGGGAGCGCGATCGAGATCGCGCTGTCGCAGCGCGCCGACCGCGACGACCGCGTCGCGGCCGCGCGGCTCGCCACGCAGATCGCCGCCGAGATGCGCCCCGTGGACCACCGGCTCGCGGTCTCGCTGCTGACGCTCGGCCGGCTGACGCTGCGCGACGACAAGGCGGTGGCCGCGCGGCAGTTCGGCGACGCCTACGCCGCGTCGCTGCGCCGCTTCGGCGCCGGCGACCTGCGCTCGGCGCAATCGGGCATCCATGTGGCGGCGATCGCGCTGGCCGCCGGCGACTACGACACGGTCATAACCCTCGCCGACCTGCACGCGCCGACCGCGCGCAACAGCCAGAACGCGATCCTGCTCGCCGGCCTGCTGTCGCTCAAGGCCGAGGCCCAGCTCGGCCGCGGCGAGGCCGAGGCGGCGCGCGCGACGCGCATCGACAGCCTGCGCTGGGCCCGCTACGGCTTCGGCGACGCGAGCGGCGCATTCGCCCGCGAACAGGCCGAGCTGAGCGTCCCGCCGGCGATCGGCGGAGGATGACGACCCATGCTGCTGCTTTTCGCCATCGCCTGCCTCGGCGCCTACCTCGGCTGGTCCCGCGCCGCCCGCTCGGGCGGCGACCGCCTCGACCGGCTCCAGTACGCCGCCGCCCACGCCATCTTCTTCGCGCTGGTCGGCTTCGTCGCGATCCTCGTCCTGACGAAGCTGGTCGGGCCGTAGACGGCGGCGCCGCCAAGTAATCAGCGAGACCAACCTGCCCAACTGACAACTTGACGTTGCGCTCGAGTCCACCAGCACCACAATTACTTGCACATGCGGCGGCGTCAAGCGATTGCGTTCGAATCTTTCACGCCCCCTGCGAGCGATCCATCTAGCGCATACTGTTACCAAATCACTCATCGGTTGCAGAAGAAATAATCGCTAAGCGCGTCAAGTCACGCTCGGACGGTACACTTCATGCGATGATTGTGCTACGATAATCCGCAGGGGAAGGGGGGACTCAGCACACAGCAACGCTGCGGATTCGATATTTTATTGTCGGAGTAATAGATGCTCCGGCCAATACTCTTGTGGTCTACAAGTACATAAATGCCAAATAATACGACATTATTGACTAAAAGATGCCAATATGATAATTGATTCGGGCTCTCGCTGCTTCTGATTCTATATCAACGAGAGCAGATCGACCAAGAGAACCTGCATGATATTTCTATCATGCGGATATCCAGCAATTTATGGGGGTGAACATGCGCGTGATACAGAAGGCCTTGGCGACCGCGGCTGTTGTTCTGCTCAGCACCACTATGGCTTTTGCCGGAAGCGGCAACGGCAATGGAAACGGCAATGGCAATATCGGCAGCTTCAACGGCAACGCCAACGGCAATTTCAACAAGGGCTCCTATAACGGCAACGACAACGGAAACGCGAACTACGGTTCCGGCAACGGCAACGTGAACGGCAATGCCAACAAGGGAAAATTCAACGGCAACGCCAACGGCAACTTCAACAAGGGGAGCCTCAACGGCAACGTGAACGGCAACCTCAACAAGGGAAGCTTCAACGGCAACGCCAACGGCAACGTCAACAAGGGCAGCGCCAACGGCAACATCAACGGCAACCTCAATCGCGGCTGGGACAACGGCAACGCGAACGGCAACGCCAACAAGGGCAATGTGAACGGCAACGGCAACGGTAACGCCAACCGCTGATCCGCCCGCCAGGACCGGCTGCCTCTTCCTCCCTGGAGGAGGCAGCACCTTTTCAAGCCCAATTGCGAGGGAACCGTCATGCGAGCACTCGGTGTTGCGGCAGCATCGCTCCTGATCTCGACCGCCGTCAGCGCGGGTCCATCCTCCAACAGCGTCGATCGCGCGCTCGCTCGCGCGGACGCCCGGGTCGGCTCGGTGGTCGACAAGAACGGCAACGTCGGCCCCAATAACACCGGCAAGAACAACGTCGGCAGCGGCAATTCCGGAAACGGAAACGTCGGCCACGGCAATTCGGGGAGCAAGAACATCGGCAACAAGAATGGTGGATACAGCAACATCGGATCGATGAACGGCTACGGAAATACGGGAAAGAATAGCGGAAACAAAAATATCGGCCACCACAACGGCAGCTTCAATTCCGGCGACAACAATGGCAACCGCAACATTGGGTCACTGAACGGCAACTATAACGGTGGCAACCGCAACGGGAACAAGAACCTCGGCAGCGGCAACGGCAATTTCAACGGCAATCCCTGACGCGGAGCACGAAGGCTCCGCAGCGCACCTGCGCGTCTTACGGGACCAGGGCAGCATTAGGGGGATCCATCATGCGATACATCTGCGCGTCCGTAGCCCTGTGCATTGCGACCACCGCCTACGCCGGCCCCGCCGAGCAGAAGTCCGAGCGAGCCCGACAGGTCGCGGTCGCCGAAGTCGGCGGCAAGCAGATCGGCTTCGGAGAATGGCTGCGCCGGTTGCTGCAGTCGAAACAGCAGGCCGGATCCGTTCGCGGGCCCGAGTCCGGCGACGCCGTACAACGCGCGACGCCGGAGTCCGGGCGCAAGAGCCTCGGCAACGTCGGCCGGGTCAATACCGGCGGCGCCAGGGACGGCGCCAAACCCGACGCCGTGGGCGGCAAGACCCCCGCCCGGGCCGGAAACAATGTCGGCGGCGGGGCGTCTCCGGGCCGCAGCGATCCTGGAGCCGCGACTGTGGCGCGCAGCCGCGACCGGGACACCGGCCGGCCCGGCGCCCGCGACACCGCGGATCGGGGCGGAAAGGACGCCACTTCCGGCAGAGGCCAGAGTTCGCGCGGCGGGCGGGGCAACAACAACGGCAACAACAACGTCGGCAATAACAACGGCAACAACAACACCGGCAGCGACAACGGCAACAACAACATCGGCGACGGGCGCG
>CAYTMB010000016.1:14712-16641 GCA_964438465.1 uncultured Rhodovulum sp.
GGCAACAACAACACCGGCAGCGACAACGGCAACAACAACATCGGCGACGGGCGCGGCAACGACAACTCGACCAGCGGCAACGGCAATGGCGCTGGCGGCAAGAGCGCGAGCGCGAGCGGCGGCGGCGGCAAGAGCGCGGCGAGCGGTGGCGGCAAGGGCGCGGGCGGCGGCAAGAGCGGCGGCGACCGGAGCAGCGGGAGCGGCAACAACAACGCTGGCGACAGCAGCGCCAACAACAACAACAACACCGGCAGCAGCGCGAGCGGCGGCGGCAAGAGCGGCGGCGGCCGGGGCAACAACAACGGAAACAACAACAACGGCAATAACAACGGCAATAACAACACCGGCAACAACAACGGCAACAACAACACCGGCGACGGGCACGGCAACAACAACTCGACCGACGGCAACGGCAACGGCGCGAGCGGCGGCAATGGCGGTGGCGGCCGGGGGAACGGAAACGGCAACGGGAACGGGAACGGAAACGGGAACGGCAACGGAAACGGAAACGGAAACGGAAACGGAAACGGGAACGGATCAGGCTTCAGCCGCTAGGCTCCGAATCCGACCTCAAGGCGGGAGCCGGTCTCGAAGCTCCTGCCTTCACCCGAGTTTACGACACATTCGCACCTGCGTCGCCGGGATCCATTCCGTGGCGACGCAGTGTTCTTTTGACTTTGGCGATTAATCCCAGCAGATTGAGCTATGTCGATATCGGGGTGTGTCGATGATCATAAACGGCGACGCGCGGAGCCAGCGCCTGACCGGCACGAACGGAGCGGACGTGATCTTCGGTCGCGGCGGATTCGACATTCTCGCCGGACTCCGCGGCGCCGACCTGCTGATCGGGGGAACCGGCGACGACATCCTGCTGGGCGGACCGGGCCCGGATCGCGCATTCGGGGGCGCGGGCGACGACATCATCGTCGGGGGACTTGGCCATGACCGCGCCTTCGGCGGCACGGGCGACGACGTCATCGCCGGAGGATACGGAAACGACCGGGGCCATGGCGGGGCGGGCGACGACATCATCGTCGGCGACAGCGGCAACGACATCGCCTTTGGCGGCGCCGGCGACGACGTCATCGCCGGGGGAAGCGGCGACGACAGGGGCGACGGCGGCGCGGGCCACGACCTCATCGTCGGGGACAGCGGCAACGACATCGCCTTTGGCGGCGCCGGCGACGACATTCTCGTCGGCGGTCCGGGCCATGATCGCGCCTGGGGCGGCCACGGCGACGACATCATCGTCGGCGACGCAGGCCGGGATCGCGCCTGGGGCGGCGCCGGCGACGACGTCATCGCCCTCGGGGCCGGCGACGACTTCGGCGACGGCGGCGCGGGCGACGACATCATCGTCGGGGCCCAGGGCGACGACCAGCTGTTCGGCGGCGCCGGCGACGACATTCTCGACGGCGGCCTCGGCGACGACCGGCTCGCGGGCGGCGCCGGTCGCGACACCCTCTTCGGGCGCGCCGGCGCCGACCGGCTGGCCGGCGGCCTCGGCGACGACCTGCTGTCGGGCGGAAACGGCGACGACGTCATCCACGGCCAGTCGGGCGACGATATCCTCGTCGGCGGCCACGGCCGCGACAGGCTGACCGGCGGCGCCGGCAAGGACCTCTTCTACTACGGCGCCATCGCCGACGCCGCGTTCGATCTCATCACCGACTTCACGCAAGGGTGCGACCGGGTCGACCTTTCGGAAATCGACGCGGACACCCGAACCCGGCGGGACGACGCCTTCGTGCTCGCCGGAGCCTCCACGACCGTCGGCGCGACGGGCGAGATCACCTACGCGCATTGCGGCGATTTCACCTTCCTGCGGCTGAACACCGACCGGGATCGCGGCGCGGAAGGCACCATCGTCTTCGCCGGCAACCTCGAGTTCACCGCCTCGGATTTCCTGCTCTGAGAGGCCGCTGCAAA
>CAYTMB010000017.1:0-16025 GCA_964438465.1 uncultured Rhodovulum sp.
GGCTGAACATCTCGGCGATCGTCGAAGAGGACGGAAGGCGCGAATCCGGCTCCGCGGGGGGCGGCGGCCGGCACGGGCTGGCGCCGCTGATGGGCACCGACCACTGGAAATCCGTCGCCCGCGAGGCGCTGCGCATCGCCACGGTGAACCTGCGCGCCGAGCCTGCGCCAGCGGGCGTCATGGACGTGGTGCTCGGCCCCGGCTGGCCGGGCATCCTGCTGCACGAGGCGGTCGGCCACGGGCTGGAGGGCGACTTCAACCGCAAGGCCACCTCCGCCTTCGCCGGCCTGATGGGCCAGCGCGTCGCCGCCCCCGGCGTCACCGTGGTCGACGACGGCACGATCCCGGACCGCCGCGGCTCGATCTCCTTCGACGACGAAGGCACGCCCAGCCAGCGCAACGTGCTGATCGAGGACGGCATCCTCGTCGGTTTCATGCAGGACCGCCAGAACGCCCGGCTGATGGGCGTGCCCGCCACCGGCAACGGCCGCCGCCAGAGCTTCGGCCATACCCCGATGCCGCGGATGACCAACACCATCATGCTCGGCGGCGACGCCGACCCCGCCGCGATCCTCGCGGATCTCAAGGACGGCATCTACGCCGTCGGCTTCGGCGGCGGCCAGGTCGACATCACCAACGGCAAGTTCGTGTTCTCCTGCACCGAGGCCTACCGCGTGAAGGACGGCCGCGTCGGCGCCCCGGTCAAGGGCGCGACGCTGATCGGCGACGGCGCCACCGCGCTGAAGCACATCCGCGCCATCGGCAACGACATGGCGCTCGACCCGGGCATCGGCAACTGCGGCAAGAACGGCCAGTGGGTGCCGGTCGGCGTCGGCCAGCCCACGCTGATGATCGGCGGCCTCACCGTCGGCGGCAGCGCCGCCTAGGACGGCGGCGCCGTCGAGCCCCGGATCAGCAGCCGCGCCGGCAACACTTCGCGGCGCGGCGGCCCGGCCTCCATCACCATTCGCGCCGCGATCCGACCCTTCTCCGCGTTCGGCGGCGGCGCGGTCGGCGCCGCCCGGGACCGGCTGGTCGCGGCGGGCGTCACCGTCAACGGCGTGACGCTCGGCGACGACGACGACCTTCTCGACTACTACCGGCGCGAGGTCGTCGGCGGCGACGGCGCCTTCGTCATGGCGGCGAGCACGCCCGACCGCGTCGCCGAGGAGATGCTGCGCAAGTTTCTCCAGGACCTCGTCGCCTCGAGCGCGCCCGCCGCGTCCCTGCGATGAGCATCATGCGCTTGCATCGCCGCCAGCGGCGCCGTCCTATTCGCCGGCCGGATCCGCGCCGGCCGACCGATGCGAGGCGACGATGCTCCACAGCCTGCCCGACCTGCCCGTCCACGACGTCTTTCCCGGCTTTCACGGCCGCTTCGTCCACAGCGACGGCATGACCTTCGCCTACTGGACCATCGACGCCGGCGCGGTCCTGCCCGAGCATTCCCACCCGCACGAGCAGGTGGTGAACATGTTCGAGGGCGAACTGGAGATCACCGTCGGCGGCGCGACCCACCGCCTGCGCGCCGGCGACGTGCTCGCGATTCCCGGCGGCGCCCCGCATTCCGGCCGTTGCCTGGCCGAGACCCGCGTGCTCGACGTCTTCAGCCCCGTCCGCGAGGACTACCGCGGACTGGACGCCCCGGCCTGACGGAGTGATTGCATTTATCCAGAAATTACAGCAGGATAACCCTTGTAACAGCGTGTTACGCTCCGCCGGGGAGGAACGGATGCAGTCGGTCGCAGGCCTGTTCGGGATGCTCGTCGGCGGTGCGCTGACCTGCCTCGCCGCCACCGCGCAGGAAACGCCGCCCGCCTGCCCGGCCGGCGAGATCGCCCTGGCCGCCGACTGCATCACCCTCGACGGCGCGAAGCAGCGGATCGACGCCATCGTCCGCGAGGCGATGACCGAGCACAAGCTCAAGGCGGTGCTGGCCGGCCTGTCGGTCGGCGACCACCCGCCGGCGCTGATGGCCTGGGGCGAGACCATGACCGGCGTTCCCGCGACGCCCGACATGCGCTTTCGCAACGGCGCGGTCGCGATCGCCTACATCGGGACCGTGCTGCTGCAGCTCCGCGATCGGGGCGCGCTCGACCTCGACGCCACCCTCGACCGCTGGTTCCCGGACCACCCCGCCGCCGACAGGATCACGCTCACGATGCTGATGAACGGCACCTCCGGCTACGCCGACTACGTCACCGACGACGGTTTCCTGAAGGCGCTCTACGCCGACCCGTTCCGCGCCTGGCGCCCCGACGAGCTGATCGCCATCGCCTTCGCGCGCCCGGCGCCCTGCGCGCCGGGCGCCTGCTGGTCCTACGCCCACACCAATTTCGTCATCCTCGGGCAGGTGATCGAGAAGGCGACCGGCCGGCCGCTCGGCGACCTGATCCGCGAGGGCGTGCTCGCGCCGCTGGCCCTCGACGCCACCCGCAGCGACATCACCGCCGCCATCCCGGAGCCGGTGCTGCACGCCTTCGACGCCGAACGCGGCCGCTACGAGGAGTCGACGTTCTGGAACCCGTCCTGGACGCTCGCGCATGGCGCCGTCATGACCTCGACCGTGGGCGACATCCTGACCAGCGCGCGCGCCTTCGGCGAAGGAACGCTGCTCTCCCCCGGCTCGCACGCGCTCCAGCTCGCGCCGCTGACCGCGCACCTCCGGCCCTGGAGCGACACCGCCTACTACGGTCTCGGCGTCTTCGTCATCAACGGCTGGATCGTGCAGAACCCGTCCTTCGCCGGCTACGCCGCGACGATGACCTACCTTCCGTCGCGCGGCCTCGCGCTCGTCGTCACGGTCACGCTGAACGACGGCGCCTCGCTCGAAGGCAACCTGTCCACCGACGTGCTGAAGACCATCGCCGCCGCATTCGCCCCCGAAGCGCCGCTGTAGCGCACCCGCCGCCGCCGCCGCCGCGTTGAGCCGCTGTTAACCCCGCCCGCAGCAACGTTCGCGGCGATGCAGGCCCCGACCTCCGCCAAGATCCCGCCCGATGCGCTGCCGGCCTCCGAGGCCGGCGCACGCGCCTGGCTGCGCCTCGCGCGCTCGCGCCGCGTCGGCCCCGCCACCTTCATCCGGCTGATCCGCGAACATGGCGCCCCCGAGGCCGCGCTCGCCGCCCTGCCCGGCCTCGCCGCCGCGGCGGGGGTGCCCGGCTACGCCGCAGCCGGGCGCGCCGAGATCGACGCCGAATGGGCCGCCGGCCTCGCCGCCGGCGCGCAGCCGCTGCTGCTCGGCGGGGCCGACTATCCCGCCCTCCTCGCCACCATCGCCGACCCGCCGCCCTTCCTCTGGGCGCTCGGCGACCCCGGGCTCGGCGCGCGCCCGGCCGTGGCGCTGGTCGGCGCGCGCAACGCCTCGGCGCTCGGCTGCCGCATGGCCGCCCGCCTCGCGCGCGAGCTCGGCGCCCGGGGCCTCGCCGTCGCCTCCGGCCTTGCGCGCGGCATCGACGCCGCCGCGCACGAAGCCTCGCTCGCCACCGGCGCCGTCGCGGCGCTGGCCGGCGGGATCGACGTGATCTACCCGCCCGAGAACGCCGGCCTCGCCGCCCGCCTCGCCGCCGAGGGACTGGTGCTGTCGGAAATGCCGATGGGCCACGCGCCGCGCCCGCAGGACTTCCCCCGGCGCAACCGCATCATCTCCGGCCTCGCGCTCGGCGTCGTGGTGATCGAGGGCGCCGAACGCTCCGGCAGCCTGATCACCGCCAGGAACGCGCTCGACCAGGGCCGCGAGGTCATGGCGGTGCCCGGCAACCCGCTCGACCCCCGCGCCGGCGGCTGCAACGCGCTGATCCGCGACGGCGCGACCCTCGTCCGCTCGGCCGCCGACGTCGCCGAGGCGCTGGCCGCGGCGCTCGCCGACGCGCCGGCGCCCCGCCCCGCGCGCCTCGCCGCGCAGCGCCCGTCCCAGCCCGCCGCTCCCGCCACGCCCGCGGCGCACGGCGAACTCGCCGACAGGCTGCTCGACCTGCTCGGCCCCGCGCCCGGTCCCGAGGACCTGCTGATCCGCGCCACCGGCGCGGCCCCCGCCGAGATCGCCGCGGCGCTGCTCGACCTCGAACTCGACGGCCGCATCCTGCGCCACCCCGGCGGCCTCGTCAGCCGGCCGCCCGACTGATCCCGCGCCTTCCAAGCCGCCGGGACCTCTGGTATCGAACGCGAAGGCGCGAAGGAGGATCCGATGCAGGCGCAGCCGCCACTGCCCCCGACCGCCGCGGCGCGCGCTGCGGCGCCGGAATGAGCGTCGAGGGGCCGTGCTGACCTTCGAGACCCTGCGCGAGATGATCCTCGCCCTGCCCGACACGGTCGAGACCACGTCCTGGGACGCCCGTTCGTTCAAGGTGAACGGCAAGGTCATCGCGTTCTGGAACCCGACCTGGGACTGTCCGGTGTTCAAGGTTCCGCTCGACGAGCGCGACCTGCTGATCGAGGCCGACCCGGAGACCTTCTTCACCACCGACCACCATCGCCCCTGGCCGCTGGTGCTCGCCCGCCCGGACAAGGTCGACCCCGGCTGGGTGCGCGCCAACGTCGCCCGGGTCTGGCGCGCCCAGGTCAGGAAAAGCACGCTCAAGGCCTGGGACGCGGCGCGGGGCGGCCCGGGGTGAGCGCGCCGGAGGATCCGCTCGCGCTGGCCGGCCGGGACGGCCTGCCCGACGCGCTGCGCGTGCTGCTCGAACGCTACCCCCGCCCGGGCTGGGAGGCGCATCCCGAGTTCAACGCGCTGACGCGGTTCTGGCTCGACCGCCACCTGCTGTTCCGCCGGCTGCACGGCCTGCTCGTCGCCGAAGCGCAGGCCGTGCTCGACCGCGACGCCGACCCGCGGCGGGCGGCGGCGCAGATCGCGCGGCTGGGCGGGATGTTCCTCAATGACCTGCACGGCCACCACCGGATCGAGGACCTGCACTACTTCCCGGCGCTGCGCGCGCAGGATCCCCGGCTGGAGGCCGGGTTCGACCTGCTAGACGCCGACCACCACGCGCTGCACGAGGGGCTGGCGACGCTGGCCGACCGGATGAACGCGGCGCTGCGCGGCCTCGCCGAGGCGCCCGCCGACCTGACGCCCGCGGGCGCGATGCTCGCCGACATCGAGCGGTTCGGCGGCTTGCTCCACCGCCACCTCACCGACGAGGAGGAGCTGATCGTGCCGGTGATCCTCGAGTTCCGCGGCGCCGGACTGGGCTGAACGCCGCTCGTCCCACGGCGGGACCGATGTCAATACACTGAAATAACTGGAATAAATAATAATCCACAGGGTTATCCACAGGCGGGGGTGCCCGCGCGGTCCGGCGCCGGCGCCATTGCGCGGCGGGTCCGGCCCGGCTAGGCCGGACCCCCTGCCGGAGACGCCGAGCCAAGATGACCCCGACCCCGCCGGACCCGAACACGCTGCGCCGGCATGTCGTGCGGACGCTGGTCCTCGCCTGGCCGATGATCCTGTCGCGGGTCGGGCTGGTCACGATGTTCACCATCGACGTCGTGGTGCTCGGCCGCGCCGGCGCCACCGAGCTCGCCGATTATGTGCTCGGCCAGGCGATCACCGACAGCCTGGTCGGCATGACCATCGGCCTGCTGATGGGCGTGCCGGTGCTGGTCGCCCGCGAAACCGGCGCCGGCGCCGACGCGGCGGCCGGCGTGATCTGGCGGCGCGGCCTCGTGTTCGGCTTCGCGCTCGGCGCGGCGCTGGCCGCGGCGCTCCAGTTCGCCGAGCCGTTCTATCTCGCCGCAGGCCAGGCCCCGGATCTCGCGGCCCGCGCGGCGCGGGTCACCCGGGTCGTCGCCTGCGCGCTGCCGTTCATCGCGGCCTATTACGCCTCGGCGGCGCTGCTCGAGGCGCTGCACCGCCCGGGCGTGGCGCTGGTGGCGATCCTGATCGCGAACGCCGGGAAGCTCGGCCTGAACCTCGTGCTGGTCAACGGCGCCGGACCGATCCCGCCGCTGGGCGCGCTCGGCGCCGCGGTGTCGAGCGTGATCGTGTTCGCCTGCCTCAGCCTCGGCATGGGCCTCTACGTCGCCTTCGTCTTTCCCGAGCGCCGCCGCTACGGCGTCGTCGGCGGCGGGCGCGCCGGCGCGCTCGCGCCGCCCTTCGCGGCGCAGGCGCGGATGGGCCTCGCCTCGGGGGCCTCGTTCTTTCTCGAAGCCGGCGCCTTCAGCGTGGTGACGCTGGCGGTCGGCCGGCTCGGGGCGATGGCGCTGGCGGCGCATGGCGTGCTGTTCCAGTTCCTCGCGCTGACCTTCATGGTCGCCTACGGCATCGCCGGCGCGACGCAGGTGCGCGTCGGCAACGCCTGGGGCCGGCGCGATCCGCGCGGCGTGGCGCGCGCGGGCTGGACCGGGCTCGGGCTCGCGGTGCTGTTCACCGGCGCCGCGACCGCGACCTATGCGACGTTCCCGCTGGCCGCGATCCATGTCTTCACCTCGGACCCCGCCGTGGTCGCGCTGGCGGCGCCGCTGATGGTCTGGATCGTGCTGGCCACGGTGTTCGACGGCGGGCAATCGGTGATGAACAACGCCTGCCGCGGCCGCGGCGACGCCTGGCTGCCGACGCTGATGCATTTCGGCAGCTACTGGCTGGTGATGGTCCCGCTGACCTGGATCCTGACCTTCCGCGGCGGCCAGGGCCTCGCGGGGGTCTACCAGGCCATCGCCATCGGCAGCATGGTCTCGTTCGCGGTGCTGGCGCTGCGGTTCCGGCGGCTCAGCCGCGAAACGCCGTGACCTCGATCTCCACCTTCATCTCCGGGCGGACCAGTGCTGCGACGACGGTCGAATTGGCCGGCCGGGTCTCGCCGAAGGCCGCGCGCAGCGCCGGGCCGATCGCCGGATGGTCGGCCGGATCGGTCAGGTAGATCACCGTGCGCACCACGTCGGCGAGGGTGAAGCCCGCTTCCGCCAGCGCCCGGTCGATGGTCGCCAGCGCGTTCGCCGCCTGGTCGCCGGGGTTCGCCGGCATCGTCATCGCCGCGTAGTCGTAGCCGGTGGTGCCCGCGACGAAACACCAGTCTCCCTGCGCCACCGCGCGGCTGTAGGCGAACTCGGTCTCGAAGGGCGATCCGGTCGAAATCAGGCGGCGGGGCATGGCGGGGTCACTCCGGCGGTTCCAGGAACTCGGCGATCGGGCGGCGACGGACGGCGCGCATCGGCGCGCGCCGGGCCGGGGACAGGGGCGCGCCCCTCCCTCGCCGGCGTGCGACTCCGCTGAACCATCGGCCCCCGTCCTCTCGCGGGGATCATGGGGCGGCGCCCAGTCCCGGTCAATTCGGCGCGGCGCGATCACGGCCGCCAAGATTGGGTTTGCCCTGGGTCCGGGCCGGGCTAGTATGCCGCCATCCAGCACGCGAGGTTCACGACCGGCGCGGCCAGATCGAATCGATGGGGTGGACATGCGGACCAGTTTTGTCGTCGCCGGCGCGCTCGCGCTGGCCTTCGCCGCGGCGGGCGCGGGGGCGCAGGACGCCGACCAGATCGCCGCGGGCGAAAAGGTGTTCCGGAAATGCGCCGCCTGCCACCAGGTCGGCGAGGGCGCCAAGAACAACCTGGGGCCCGAGCTTGCCGACGTGATCGGCCGGACCGCCGGGACCGTCCCCGATTTCGAGTATTCCGAGGCGATGGTGGCCTATGGCGACGCCGGCGCCGTGTGGAACGACGACACCCTGCACGCCTATCTCGAGAATCCCAAGGCCGTGGTGAAGGGCACCAAGATGATGTTCGCCGGGCTGAAGAAGCCCGAGGAGCGCGACGCGGTCATCGCCTACATCGACTCCCGGCAAGTCGCGCACTGACGCGCCGGCGCTCCGGCCATTTCCAAACCGCGCGGCGGCGGGTATAGCGCCGGGGCATGAGCCTCAATCCGCCCGACCTGCGCCCCGACCGCGCGCCCGCCCCCCGCCTCGACGGCGCGGCGCGTCCCGGCCAGCCGCGCATCGGTATGGTCTCGCTCGGCTGCCCGAAGGCGCTGGTTGATTCCGAGCGGATCCTCACCCGGCTGCGCGCCGAGGGTTACGCCATCTCACCCGACTACGCCGGCGCCGAGGCGGTGATCGTCAACACCTGCGGCTTTCTCGACAGCGCCAAGGCCGAGAGCCTGGAGGCGATCGGCGAGGCGCTGGCCGAAAACGGCCGGGTCATCGTCACCGGCTGCCTCGGGGCCGAGCCCGGCTATATCCGCGGCGCGCATCCGACCGTGCTCGCGGTCACCGGCCCGCACCAGTACGAAGCCGTGCTGGACGCGGTCCACGCCGCCGTGCCGCCCGCGCCCGATCCGTTCGTCGACCTGCTGCCGGCCGGCGCGGTGCACCTGACGCCGCGCCACTACAGTTATCTCAAGATTTCAGAGGGCTGCAACCACAAGTGCAGGTTCTGCATCATCCCGGACATGCGCGGCAGGCTGGTCTCGCGTCCCGCCCATGCCGTGCTGCGCGAGGCCGAACGGCTGGTCGAAGCCGGGGTGCGCGAGCTGATCGTCATCAGCCAGGACACCTCGGCCTACGGCCTCGACCGCAAGCATGACGCCCAGGACTGGCGCGGCCGCCCGGTGCGCAGCCACATCACCGACCTCGCCCGCGAACTCGGCGCGCTCGGGGCCTGGGTGCGGCTGCAATACGTCTATCCCTATCCGCATGTGCGCGAGCTGATCCCGCTGATGGCCGAGGGGCTGGTGCTGCCCTATCTCGACATCCCGTTCCAGCACAGCCACCCCGAGGTGCTGCGCCGGATGGCCCGGCCCGCGGCCTCGGCGAGGACGCTCGACGAGATCGCCCGCTGGCGCGCCGACTGCCCGGAGATCGCGCTGCGCTCGACCTTCATCGTCGGCTACCCCGGCGAGACCGAGGCGGAGTTCGCGCATCTGCTCGACTGGCTCGACGCGGCGCAGCTCGACCGGGTCGGGGCGTTCCAGTACGAGAACGTCTCCGGCGCCCGCGCCAACGCGCTGCCCGGCCATGTCCCCGCCGAGGTGAAGCAGGAGCGGTGGGACCGCTTCATGGCGCGCGCCCAGGCGATCAGCGCCGCGAAGATGGCGGCGAAGATCGGAACCCGCGTGACCGCGCTCGTCGATTCGGTCGACGCCGAGGGCGCCACCTGCCGCACCGCGGCCGATGCGCCGGAGATCGACGGGAACCTGTTCATCGACGAAGGTTTCGAGGCGCTGAAACCCGGCGACTTCGTCGCGGTCGACGTGGACGACGCCGCCGACTACGACCTCTGGGGCCGCCCGGCGTCCTGATCGGCCGCGGCCTCGAACCGGGGAAACAGCGCGCGCTCCTCCAGGAACACATGCGCGACCAGATCCTCGGCGAACCGCGCCAGATCGTCGTAGAGCCGCTGCCAGGCCGCGCGGCCCGGCGGCGCGCGGAACCCCCGGGTCAGGTGCTCGACGCGCAGCAGGAACAGCGCGTTGTCCTCGTGCTCGTCGCGCATCAGCGCCAGCGACTGGCTGAGCTGGTCGCCGGGGCCGCCGCGCATCAGCGGAAACACCCGCAGCTCCTCGCGCAGCATGTGCTCCTCCAGCCCGGCGCGCAGCCCGTCGAGCAGGTCGGCCAGCCCGCGCGGGGCCTCGTCGCTTCCGGCCTCGGCGGCCTCGACCTCGCCGGCCAGCGCGATCAGGCCGGGCAGTTCGGCGCGGTGGCGCTCGTGGTAGCGGGCGATGATGTGCTCGATCAGCGCGCCGGTCGTCTCTGGGGCGCCCTGCCGCGCCGCCTCGGCGCGGTCGCGCAGCGCCGCGACCAGATCGCCGAGCGGCAGCCCCCGCGCCGCCGCCGCCGCCGCCAGCGTCCGCTCGGGCGTGCAGCAGCAGGCCGCGATCCCGGCGCCGCGCAGCAGCGCCGCGGCGCCCGGCAGGGACGTCGCGACGTCGCCGATCGTGCGGTCCTCCAGCGGCGGGAATCTGGTCAGCGGACTGGCTCCTGTGCGGGGGCGACGCCAAAGCGGCATCTGGAATACCTATTCCTGACGTAGAATGCGATTGATGTAAATCCCGTTATGCGCGAGTAACGCGGATGCGACTGACCCAGTTCACCGATTTCGGCCTCCGGACCCTGATGCGGCTCGCCGCCGAGCCGCGGCGGGTGTTCACCACCGAGGAGATCGCCACCGAGTTCCGGCTGTCGCGCCACCACCTGACCAAGGTGGTGCGCGGCCTGCGCAGGGCGGGCTTCGTCGAGACCCAGCGCGGCGCGGGCGGCGGCTTTCGCCTCGCGCAGCCGCCCGAAGCCATCAGTATCGGCGCGGTGGCGCGCCGGCTCGAGGCCGGCCAGCCGCTGGTCGAATGTTTCCGCGCCGACGGCGGCCAGTGCGTGCTGTCGCCGCGCTGCCGGCTGAAGGCGCGGCTGCGCGCCGCGCGCGAGGCGTTCTTTCACGAACTCGACGGCATGACGCTGGCCGAATGCGCGTACCCGCCGGGCCGCCCGGCAGGGTCAGAGCCGCTCGCCGCCGCGCCAGACGCCTGACAGCCGCAGGCCGGCGTCGAGATGCACGAAGTCGGCGCGCGCGCCCGGCGCCAGCCGGCCGATGTCGCGCCGGCCCAGCACATCGGCCGGGCCCGCCGTCGCCATCCGCAGCGCCTCGGCCGGACCCAAGCCGACCTCGCGGGTCAGGAACCGCAGGCACAGCGCAAAGTCGCAATCCGCCCCGGCCAGCGTTCCGTCCTCCAGCGTCAGCCGCCCGCCCGCGCGCAGGATGCGCCGCCCGCCCAGGGTGAACTCCGTCAGATCGGTCCCGGCCACCGCCATCGCGTCGGTGACGAGGAACACCCGCCCCGGCCCGCGCTTGGCGGCGAGCGCGATGCGCACCGCCTCGGGCGCCACATGCACGCCGTCGGCGATCAGCCCCGGCGAGACCCGGCCGTCGTCGAGCGCCGCGCCGACCAGCCCCGGCTCGCGGTGGCCGAGCTGGCTCATCGCGTTGTAGAGATGCGTGACCGCCCGCGCCCCGGCGTCGAAGCCCGCGCGCGCCTCGGCGAGCGTGCAGTCGCTGTGCCCGAGGCTGACGATCGCCCCGGCCTCGGCCAGCGCCGCGATCTGCGCCGGGGCGGCCGCCGCCGGCGCCAGCGTCACCATCAGCGCCGGCAGCCGCCGCGCCGCATCGCACAGCATCGCAAGATCCGCGTCCGCCATCGGCCGGATCAGCGCCGGATCATGCGCCCCGCGCCGCCGTGGATCGAGATGCGGCCCTTCAAGATGCAGCCCGAGGAATCCCGGAACCTCCCCGCGCGCCGCCGCGACGCCGGCCTCCACGACCGCGCGCGTCGCGTCCGGCGTATCGGTGATCAGCGTCGGCAGCAGCCCGGTGGTCCCCAGCCGCGCGTGCGCGGCGCAAATCCGCGCGATGCCGTCGACGCCGGCCTCGGCGTCGAGCATGATCCCGTCGCCGCCGTTCACCTGCAGGTCGACAAATCCCGGCGCCAGGATGCCGCCGGCGAGCCGCACGATGGCGGCGTCCGGCGCCTCGGCCGCGGGCAGGACCGCGGCGACGCGACCGTCCTCAACCACCGCCACCGCATCGTGGCGCAGCGTCTCGCCGTCGAACACCGCGGCGCCGGCGAAGACCGTGCGGGTCATACCGTCGCCGTGACCTTGCGCAAGTGCGGCGGCGCGTCGGGGTTCAGGCCCCGCCGCCGCGCCAGCGCCTCGATGAACAGATAGAAGCTCGGGACCAGCGCCAGCGGCGCGGTCAGCGGATGCAGCCCCTCGACCGAGGGCAGCCGCGTGACCCCGGCGCCGCCGCCCGGCGCGGTCAGGAACACGTCCGCGCCCTGCCCGGCCAGCCGGTCGGCGGTGGCGATCAGCTGCGGCAGCGCCGCGTCGCCGACCCCCAGCGCCAGCACCGGGAAGCCCGCGCCGACGATCGCCGAAGGCCCATGCAGCACCTCGGCCGCCGAATAGCTCGCCGCCTGCACGCTGCAGGTCTCCTTGAACTTCAGCGCCACCTCCGAGGCGATGGCCCAGCCCGGCCCGCGCCCCAGCACATAGAGCGAGTCGGCCTCCGCCATCCGGTCGGCGAGCGGCGTCCAGTCGCAGTCCAGCGCCCGGGCGAAATCCTCGGGCATCCGCGCCACCGCGGCGCGCAGCGCCGCGTCCTCGCGCCACTCGGCGATCAGCGCCAGCCCCGCCAGCACCGAGACCGCGAAGGTCTTGGTCGCCGCGACGCTGCGCTCGGCGCCGGTGTGCAGCGCCAGCGTATGGTCGGACGCCTGCGCCAGCGGGGCGTCCGCGTCATTGGTGATCGCGACCGTCAGCGCCCCGCCCTCGCGCGCGCTCCGCATCATCTCGACGATGTCCGGGCTCTGCCCCGACTGCGACACACCGATGCAGGCGGCGCCCGCCAGCCGCAGCCGCTTGCCGTAGATCGAGGCGACCGACGGCCCCACCGAGGCCACCGGCACGCCCGCGACCAGCTCGACCGCGTATTTCAGGTAGGTCGCCGCATGGTCCGACGACCCGCGCGCCACGGTGACGATCAGCCCGGGATCGGCCGCGCGCATCGCCGCCGCGGCCGCCGCCACCGCGTCCCTGGCGCCGTCGAGAAAGCGCGCCGCGGCGGCCGGGATCTCCTCGACCTCCGCGCGCATGAGGGTCCGCTCGTCGTTCATGTCAGGCTCCTGTCGGGATCGGGGGGCAGCCGCAGCTCGGCCACGAAATCATAGGCGTCGCCGCGATAGAGCGAGCGGGTGAACTCCAGCGCCCGCCCGCCGTCGAGATAGGACATCCGCTCGATCCTGAGGCCGGCGGCGCCCGGCGCCACCTCCAGCAGACCGGCGTCGCGCTCGGCGAGATTGGCCGCCGAAATCCGCTGCACCGCCCGCACCGGCCGCCGCCCCAGCGCGGCCAGCGCCGCATAGAGCGAGGCGCCCACCGCCTCCGGCGCCGGCAGGTCGGCCTCGGCGAGGCTCGCCCGCTCGATCGCCAGCGGCACCCCGTCGGCCAGCCGCAGCCGCGCCAGCCGCGCCACCCGCGCCCCGCTCGGCAGGCCCAGCGCCATCATCTCCTCGGGCGAGGGCGCCGCCAGCCCCCGCTCCAGCCAGATCGAGCGCACCGACCGGCCCCGCCGCGCCATGTCCTCGGAGAAGGAGGTGAGCTGGCTCAGCGACTGCTCGACCCGCTCGACCCGGGGCGCCACAAAGGTGCCCGAGCCGCGCCGCTGCGACAGCGCGCCGGACGCGACCAGCGCCGCCACGGCCTTGCGCACCGTCACCCGGCTGAGCCCGGTCAGCGCCGCCAGCTCGCGCTCGGGCGGCAGCGCGTCCCCGGGCGCCAGCGCGCCCGCGGCGATGCCTTCGGCGATCCGCCGGCCCAGTTGCAGGTAGAGCGGCCCGTGGCCGGGGTCGGCGAAGGCCTCGGGGGTGAACAGCGCGCTCATGCCAGCTCCCGCGCCAGCGCCAGCGCGCCGTCAAGAGCCGTGCCCCTGGCGGGCCGGATCAGGTCGCCGTAGCGCCCGGCCAGCCGCGCCGCGAACGCCGGGCCGAGACCGCCGAGAAAACACAAGGGCGCCGGTCCCGGGGCCAGCAGCAGATCGACCGCCGCCGCCACGTCGCCGTCCGCCCGCGCCATGATCGCGCCCGCGACGCCGTCGCCCGCCCCGGCCGCCGCGATCAGCCGCGGCGCGAACCGCGCGAATTCGGCCGGCGCCGCCGCCTTCGCCCAGGCGACCAGCGCCTCCGGCCCGCCCGCCTCGGCGATCACCGCTCCCAGCAGCGGCGTCGCCGGCCCCGTGCCGTCATGCGCCCGCAAGGCCGCCTCGCACAGGTCGCGCCCCAGCCGCGCCCCGCTGGCGTGATCGCCGAGCAGGAAGCCCCAGCCGCCGATGAACTTCACGACGCCCGCGCGCTGCGAGGCGAAGACCGAGCCGGTCCCGAGCGCCGCGGCGACGCCGTCCTCGGCCCCGAGCGCGCCGCGCACCGAGATCAGCGCGTCGCTGACCACCCGCGCCCGCGCGAAGGGCAGCGCCGCCTCCAGCCGCCCCGCGCTCGCCTGCACGTTGGCGCCGGCGAGCCCCAGCGCGGCGACCAGCGCGCCCAGCGGCGCCGGGCGCCCCGCATCCGCCAGCGCCGCCTCCGCGGCGGCGAGCACGTTCACCCGCGCGCCCTCGGGATCGGAAAAGACATTGGCCGAAGCCGCCGCGCCGTGACCGAGCGCGACCCCGTCGGCGCCGGCCACCACCGCGCGGCAGCCCGTCCCGCCGCCGTCGATCCCGAGATACAGCGTCATCGCATCCCCCTTGACCAGACATGATACCAAAATCAAACCAAATGGGAAGACGGGCCGCCCACAAACTTCCATCTGGACAATTGGTATTTCTTTGGCATCAATGGAGGCAGAGGGGGAATCACATGACCACGGCCTCGACCGAAGCGCGCCACGCCGCCGCCCCCGGGCTCCAGGACCGCGCGCCCGAAGCCGCCGCGGCCGCGTTGCTCGACGCCCAGCTCGCCGCCGCCGGCCGGGTCCGCCCCGCCCTCGGCGCGATAGTCGCGGCGGCCGGGATCGCCGCCGCGGCGCTCGGCGCCGGCGGCCGCCTCGGCTACGCCGGCGCCGGCAGTTCGGGCGTCATGGCGCTGGCCGACGCGCTGGAGCTGCCCGGCACCTACGGCGTCGCTCCCGACCGCGCGCCCGCCCTGCTCGCCGGCGGCGCGCAGACGCTGCTGCACATGACCGGCGCCGTCGAGGACGATCCGGCCGCCGCCGCAGCCGACCTCGACCGCAGCGGCCTCGGCCCCGGCGACGCGCTCGTCGTCGTCTCGGCCAGCGGAACCACGCCCTACGCCCTCGCCGTCGCCGAAGCCGCCCGCGCCCGCGGCGTCTCGGTGATCGCCGTCGCGAACGTGGCGGGCAGCCCGCTGCTCGGGCTCGGCGAGGTCGCCGTGCTGCTGGACACCGGCGCGGAAGTGGTGGCAGGCTCGACCCGGATGGGGGCCGCCACGGCACAGAAGATCGCGCTCAACATGCTTTCGACGCTGACGGCGCTGCGCCTCGGCCATGTCCACGACGGGCTGATGGTCAACCTCGTCGCCGACAACGCCAAGCTGCGCGGCCGCGCCGCCCGCATCGTCGCCGAGATCGCCGGCGTCTCGCCCGACGCCGCCGAAGCGGCGCTGACCGCGGCGGGCGGCGCCGTCAAACCCGCGATCCTGATCGCCGCCGGCGCCGCCGACCGCGCGAGCGCCGAGCGCCTGCTCGCCGCGACCGGCGGCCATCTCGGCCCCGCCCTCGCCCGCCTCGCCACGTCATAAACCACGGGACCCCGAACGGGCCCACAACCGGGAGACGACACGATGCATAGACCGACCCTCCGGGCGCTGCTGCTCGGCGCCACCTGCCTCGCCGGCGCGGCGCAGGCTCAGGACGTGACCCTGTCGATCGAAAGCTGGCGCAACGACGACCTGACGATCTGGCAGGACACCATCATCCCCGCCTTCGAGGCCGCCAATCCCGGCATCAAGCTCACCTTCAACCCCTCCGCCCCGGCCGAATACAATGCGGTGCTGAACTCGAAGCTCGACGCCGGCTCGGCGGGCGACCTCATCACCTGCCGGCCGTTCGACGCCTCGCTGCAGCTCTTCGAGAAGGGCCAGCTCGCTGACCTCACCGACCTGCCCGCCCTGGCGAACTTCGGCCCGGTGGCGAAATCCGGCTGGTCGACCGACGACGGCGCCGCGACCTTCTGCGTGCCGATGGCGAGCGTGCTCCACGGCTTCATCTACAACGCCGACGCGATGGCCGAGCTCGGCCTCGAGGTCCCGACCACCGAGGCCGAATTCTTCGCCGTGCTCGACGCGATCAAGGCCGACGGCACCTACATCCCGATGGCGATGGGCACCAACGACCAGTGGGAAGCCGCCACCATGGGCTACCAGAACATCGGCCCGAACCACTGGAAGGGCGAGGAAGGCCGCCTCGCGCTCATCAAGGGCGAGCAGAAGCTGACCGACCCGCAGTGGGTCGCGCCCTTCGCCGAGATCGCCCGCTGGAAGGACTACCTCGGCGACGGCTTCGAGGCGCAGACCTATCCCGACAGCCAGAACCTGT
>CAYTMB010000018.1:0-12236 GCA_964438465.1 uncultured Rhodovulum sp.
CCGGCCAGCTCTCGGGCGGCCAGCGCCAGCGCGTCGCGATCGGCCGCGCCATCGTGCGCCAGCCCTCGGCCTTCCTGTTCGACGAGCCGCTGTCGAACCTCGACGCCGCGCTGCGCGGCACGATGCGGCTGGAGATCTCCGAACTGCACCAGCAGCTCAAGACCACGATGATCTACGTCACCCACGACCAGGTCGAGGCAATGACCATGGCCGACAAGATCGTCGTGCTGAACGCCGGCAACATCGAGCAGGTCGGCTCGCCGATGGATCTCTACAAGTCGCCGAAGAACCTGTTCGTCGCCCAGTTCATCGGCTCGCCGAAGATGAACGTCGCCGAGGGCGCGCCGGCCGCGAAACACGGGGCCAGGACCATCGGCTTCCGCCCCGAGCACATCCGCATCTCGACCACCGAGGGCGAGTACAAGGGCACGGTCGGCGTCGCCGAGCATCTCGGCTCGGACACCTTCCTGCACGTCCACACCGACGAGCTCGGCACCGTCAACGTCCGCGCCGACGGCGAGATCGCGGTCAAGCACGGCGACGCGGTCTGGCTGACCCCCGACCCGGCCAAGCTGCACCGCTTCGACGCAGCCGGGCAGGCGATGTGACCATGCGCCTCGCTGGAAAATCCGCCCTGATCACCGGCGCCGGCCGCGGCATCGGTCGCGCCTTCGCCGAAGCCTATGTCCGCGAGGGCGCGACCGTCGCGATCGCCGACGTCAACATCGAAGCCGCCGCCGGCGCCGCCGGCGAAATCGGCGCGGGCGCCTACGCGGTGCAGATGGACGTCACCCGGCAGGACAGCATCGACGCCGCCATCGCCGCGGCGGTCGAAAGGGCCGGCAAGCTCGACATCCTGATCAACAACGCCGCACTGTTCGACGCGCACAACATCGTCGAGATCACCCGCGCCAGCTACGACAGGCTGTTCTCGGTGAACGTGGCCGGCACGCTCTTCACGATGCAGGCGGCGGCGAAGCAGATGATCGCGCAGGGCCACGGCGGCAAGATCATCAACATGGCCTCCCAGGCCGGCCGCCGCGGCGAGAGCCTCGTCGCGGTCTATTGCGCGACCAAGGCGGCGGTGATCTCGCTCACCCAGTCGGCCGGGCTGAACCTGATCCGGCACAAGATCAACGTGAACGCCATCGCGCCCGGCGTGGTCGACGGCGAGCACTGGCAGCATGTCGACTCCATGTTCGCCAGGCTCGAGGGCAAGAAGCCCGGCCAGAAGAAGGCCGAGGTCGCGGCGGGAGTGCCGGCGGGCCGGTTCGCGACCCCCGAGGACCTGACCGGCATGGCGGTGTTTCTCGCCTCGAAGGACGCCGACTACATCGTCGCCCAGACCTACAACGTCGACGGCGGCCAATGGATGAGCTGAGGAGACCCGCAATGCCCGTCCCGCTTTCGCGCGCCACCCTCGACCGGCTGCCCGGATCGGTCGCCCGCCCGGCCTACGCCGCCGGCGACCTCCGGGCCGGCATCGTCCATTTCGGGGTCGGCAACTTCCACCGCGCGCATCTGCAGGTCTATCTCGACCGGCTGTTCAACGCCGGCCGCGACCGCGACTGGGGCGTCGTCGGCGCCGGCGTCACCCCGTACGACGCGAAGATGCGCGACGCGCTCGCCGGCCAGGACTGGCTCACCACCGTGGTCGAGCAGGCCGCCGGAAAATCCACCGCCTTCGTCACCGGCGTGATGACCGACTTCCTGCCGCCGATGGACGGCGCGGCGATCGTCGCCCGGCTCTCCGACCGCGCGATCCGCATCGTCTCGCTCACCGTCACCGAGGGCGGCTACTTCATCAACCCCGCCACCGGCGCCTTCGACCCCGAGAACCCGGCGATCCGGGCCGACGCCGCCGCCCCCGACGCGCCGAAGACCGCCTTCGGCATGATCCTCGCGGCGCTGCGCGCCCGCCGCGCCGCCGGGCATGCGCCGTTCACCGTGCTGAGCTGCGACAACATCCCGCACAACGGCGTGGTCGCGAAGAACACCGTCGCCGGCCTCGCCGAGGCGCAGGACCCCGCGCTCGCCGCCTGGGTGCGCGACACCGTCGCCTTCCCCAACGGCATGGTCGACCGCATCGCGCCGGCCACCGGCGACCGCGAGCGCGACATCGCCCGCGACGAGTTCGGCGTCGAGGACGCCTGGCCGGTGTTCTGCGAGGACTTCATCCAGTGGGTGGTCGAGGACAACTTCCCCGCCGGCCGCCCGGCCTTCGAGGAGGTCGGCGTGCAGTTCACGCCCGACGTCACCCCGTTCGAGCACATGAAGATCCGCATCCTCAACGGCGGCCACGCGCTGATCGCCTATCCCTCCGGCCTGCTCGACATCCACTTCGTCCACGAGGGCATGGCGCATCCGCTGGTCCGCGGCTTCCTGCGACGGGTCGAGCAGGAGGAGATCCTGCCGATCCTGCCGCCGGTGCCCGACACGAATCTCGACGACTACCTCGCGCTGATCGTGCGGCGCTGCGACAACCCCAAGATCGGCGACACCATCCGCCGGCTGTGCCTCGACGGCTCGAACCGCCAGCCGAAGTTCATCATCCCCTCGATCGCCGACCGCCTCGACCGCGGGCTGCCGGTCGAGGGCCTCGCGCTCGCCTCGGCGCTGTGGTGCCGCTACTGCGAGGGCACGACCGACTCGGGCGCCGTGACCGAGCCGAACGATCCGAGCTGGGACCGGCTGCAGGCGCAGGCCCGCGCCGCGCGCGCGGACCCGATGGCCTGGCTTTCGATGGCGGACATCTACGGCGCCGCCGCCGGGGCCCCGGCCTTCCGCGACGCCTTCGCGGCGCATCTGCGCGGGCTCTGGACCGACGGGACGGCGGCGACCCTGCGCCGCTACCTCGGCGCGTGAGGCCAGCCGCCGGGCTCGTGATCTTCGACTGCGACGGCGTGCTCGTCGACAGCGAGCCGATCGCGATGCGCATCCTGCTCGATGCGCTGGCGGGCGCCGGGCTGAGCCTCGATCCCGAGGTGGCCCACGACCGCTTCCTCGGCCGCAGCCTCGCGAGCACGGTCGGGATCCTCGCCGAGGATTTCGGCGTGCGGCTCGACGACGCGGCGCTCGGCGCGATGCGGGCGCGGCTCTACGCCGCGTTCCGCGCCGAACTGCGCCCGATCCCCGGCGTCGCCGCCGCGCTCGACGCCATCGCGCCGCCGATCTGCGTCGCCTCCTCCAGCCAGCCCGAACGCATCGAGCTCAGCCTGCGCGCGACCGGCCTGTGGGAGCGGTTCGCCGGCCGCGCCTTCAGCGCGACGATGGTGACGCGCGGCAAGCCGGCGCCCGACCTGTTCCTCCACGCCGCGCGCGTCATGGGATTTGCCCCGGAGGCGTGCCTCGTCGTAGAAGACAGTCCAGCGGGCGTGCAGGCGGCGCTGGCGGGGGGGATGCGGGTGGTCGGCTTCGTCGGGGGAGGCCATGCGCAGGGCCAGGCGCATCGCGCCGCCCTCGCCGCCCTCGGGCCGGATCGAGTGATCGACGACATGCGCGCGCTGCCGGGGATCGCAAACGGCGAGGACTGAGCGCATGGCGGAACTGGTTGCGGCCGTCGACATCGGCACCGGCAGCGCGCGCGCCGGCGTGTTCGACGCAGCCGGCCGGATGCTCGGCCGCGCCGAACACCCGATCGCGCTGCGCCAGCCCGCGCCCGGCCGGGCCGAGCAGGACAGCGAGGACATCTGGGCGGCCACCGCCGCCGCGCTGCGCGCGGCGCGCGCCGAAGCCGGCGCGGCGGCCGAGGCGATCGCCGGGCTCGGCTTCGACGCCACCTGCTCGCTGGTGCTGCGCGACCGCGACGGCCTGCCGCTGGCCGCCTCCGGCGCGGATCCGTCTCCTGCCCCCCACGGCAAGGACGAGGCGCGCTGGGACACCATGCTCTGGCTCGACCATCGCGCGCTGGCGGAGGCCGCCGCCTGCACCGCGACGGGACACGAGGTGGTCGCTCATGTCGGCGGCGTCATGTCGCCCGAGATGCAGATCCCGAAGCTGATGTGGCTCAAGCGCCATCGCCCGGAGGCCTGGGCGCGGCTGGGCTTCGCCTTCGACCTCGCCGATTTCCTGACCTGGCGGGCGACCGGGCGCAGCATGCGCTCGATCTGCACGCTCGCCTGCAAATGGGGCTACCTCGGCCACGCCGCGCCCGGCTGGCGGCCGGACTTTCTCGCGGCGGTCGGCCTCGCCGACCTGCTGGCGCGCGCCGGCCTGCCCGAGACGGCGACTCCGGTCGGCGCCGATCTCGGGCCGCTGACCGCCGCGGCGGCGGCGACGCTGGGCCTCACGCCGCGGACCCGCGTCGCCGCCGGGCTGATCGACGCCCATGCCGGCGCGCTCGGGGTGCTCGGCGGACTGCCGGCGGCGACGCGCGACCGCCAGGCGGCGCTGGTCGCCGGCACCTCGAACTGCCTGATGACCATTTCCACCGCGCCGCTGACGGCGCCCGGGCTGTGGGGGCCGGCCCGCGATGCGACGCTGCCCGGGCTGTGGCTGACCGAGGGCGGCCAGTCCGCGGCCGGCGCGCTGCTCGATCATATCTGCCGGATCGGCGGCGGCGCCCCGGACGACGCGCTGCACATGCGCATCGCGACGCGGATCGCCGAACTGCGCGCCGACGCCGGCTGGGACCTCGCCGGGGAGCTGCATGTGCTGCCGGATCTGCGCGGCAACCGCTCGCCGCACGCCGATCCCTCGGCGCTCGGGGCGATCAGCGGGCTGTCGCTGGACGCCTCGTTCGACGGGCTGGCGCGGCTCTACTGGCGCGCCGCGGTCGGCATCGCGCTCGGCCTGCGCGAGGTCGCGGGGGCGATGCGCGCGGCCGGCGCGCCCGTCGAGCGGCTGCACGCGACCGGCGGCCATGTGCGCAACCCGATGCTGCTGGCGCTCTACGCCACCGCCGTCGGCGCGCCGGTCGAGGCGCATGACGGCCGCGACGCCGTCCTGCTCGGTTCGGCGATGGCGGCGGCGGCGGCCGCCGGGCTTCACCCCGACCTCGCGACCGCGGCGCGCGCGATGCGGCGCCCCGGCCGCGAGATCCGCCCCGACCCGGCCGGCCGGGCGCGGCTGGAGCGCGACGCGCGCATCCTCGCCGAGATGCGCCGCCAGCGCGCCGCACTGCGCAGCCTCGCCGAGGCGTGACGGACGCGCCGCGACGATCCTTGCCAAATCCCTAACGGTTAGGGTGATTATACTTTAATTTCAACGACATAGACGCGCGTAACAACCTGTTACGCGACGGCCGTCACGCCTCCGGATCGACCGGTCCGCGGGCCGCCTTCACCTCGCCGCGCCGAACCTTGCCCTCCAGCCGCCGGCGCACCGAGCCGGCGGTCGGCCGGGTGGGCCGGCGCGGTTTCGGCCGCGCCAGCGCCGCAAGGATCAGCGCCCGCAGCTTCTCGCGCGCGTCCTCCCGGTTCAGCGCCTGGGTGCGATGGCGCTCGGCGGTGACGATCAGCGCGCCCTCGCCCGTCCAGCGCCAGCCCGCCAGCCGGCGCAGCCGGGCCTTGGTCCCGGCGTCGAGATGCGGCGACCGCTCGGCCTCGAAGCGCAGCTCCACCGCAGTCGAGACCTTGTTGACGTTCTGCCCGCCCGGCCCCGAGGCGCGCATGAAGCTCTCGGTCAGCTCCCAGTCGGCCAGGACGACGTCGTCGTTGATGCGGAGCATGGGAGTCTCGGGCCTGTGCGAGCGCCGAAGCGCGGAAACGGTGAGGGGGCCGCATTGCTGCGACCCCCTCGATTCATGAGCTTGGAGGCTGGCCGGATGGGCCTGGCCCGAAGCGTCGTTCGCGTCCGAGGGGAATGCCCCTCAGACGATCCCTCCGCTCGTAACTCCGGTCACACGCTCCAAGGTCCCACTAGACATTGGATCACCTCCTTTCGCTTGTTGCATCCGGGGCTGATCGTGCCACGCCCCCGGCAAAACGCAAGCAGGAATTTGCCCCGCCGCCGGATCAGGCGTCGCGTGGCCGCCAGCCGGCGGTCAGCAGCCGGAACGGAACCAGCGCCAGCCCGGCGATGGCGAGCTTCACCCCGAGATCGGCGACCGCGAGGCTGACCCAGAGCGGCGAGACCGGGCCGACCCCGAGCAGCGCCCGCGGCTCGTTCGCCCAAGCGACGTCGATGCCCGGCCAGAGGCCCGACAGCGCCGCCGAGAAGGCGATGCTGAAGAACAGCGCGGTGTCGAGCGCGCTGCCCGCCACGCTCGAGACCAGCGGCGCCAGCCACCAGGACCGGGCGCGCAGCCGGTTGAACACCGCGATGTCGAAGAGCTGGCCGAGCAGGAACGCCGTCGCCGATCCCGCCGCCACCCGCGCGCTGACCAGCGGCCCGAACGGGCCGACGATCTGCGTGCCGATGGCGCTGCAGGCCAGCCCGACGACGAAGCCGGCGAACACCACCCGCCGCGCGGCGGGCGCGCCGTGCAGCCGGTTGACGACGTCGGTGACGAAGAACGCCAGCGGATAGGTGAACGCGCCCCAGGTCAGCCAGTCGCCGAACAGGAACTGCACCAGAATGTTGGAGGCGACGACCACCGCCGCCATGGCGATCACGCCGCCGACAAGAGACTTCTGCATCCGGGTTTCCGTTTTTTCAGGAAGGTTGCGGAGACTTCCGCCGCAAGCCGCGGCCCGCGCCTCATACGGCCCCCGGCGACGCCGGGCAAGCCCCGAGAGAGACTTCCCGTAAAGGCCCCTCCGGTCGCCGTCCGCGCCATGGAGCTGTGCGCCGGGCGCGGTTGGGCACGCGTGCGCGGAGGGATAACTTACTGATATTACTTATATATTCGAGATGCGTTCACACTTCCGAAACGGGTGTGAACGCGGCGCCGGATGCCGGATCGCGGCGCTTGCGGCGGTCGCTCAGAACCGGACGCGCAGGCCGATCGTGCCGTACTGCGCCCCGCCCCAGGCGTCGCTGATCAGCCCGAACACCCCCGAGCGGTGGTGGATGCGGAACAGCAGCTCGTACTGCGGCGCACGCGGCGCGGCGAAGGTGATCTCCGGCGCGAAGAAGTGCATCCACCGGCTGCCGGTGTCGTCCTTGGCGCGGTCCTCCTCCTCGTTGGAGATGTCGGTCGCGTAGTTGAGCCCGGTCGACACCGCGACGGTGTTCACGACGTAGCGGTCCCAGGGAAAGCCGCGATAGCGAAAGAAGGCCGCGCCCCAGATCTCGGTCTCGTGCTGCTGGCCGAATCGCTGGCCGACGCCGAACTCCGGCTCGATGTCGACATGGCCCCACAGCGTGGCGATGCGCCGCGAGACCGCGGTCGCGACGATATAGTCGCCCCGGTAGTCCCAGGTGAACGGCGTCTCCGGCGAGGTGACCAGCACCTGTCCGAGCGAATTTTCGACGTACCAGCCGGCATAGGCCGCCGCGGCGCAGTTTCCCGCGCATGGAGCGTCGAGCGGATGCCACTGCACCCAGCCGAACCGATCCTGCGCCAATGCAGCGACCGCCGGCCACGCCAGAGCGAGCGACAGGGCCAAGACCGCCGACCTGAACATGAACTGCGAAACCAGGCTGGGCATCCTCGCCAGGAATGACGACGATGGCGATCATAATCCCGCCGCCGCCGTTCGCCTATCGAATTCGCGGCGGCGGCGCAGGCGGCGGCGCGTCAGGCTTCCAGCAGCCGTCGGCGGTAGGACGCGCGGCGGACATGGGTCCAGAGCGCCTCCGGCTGGCGCGCGGCGACCGAGTCCGGGACCTCGATCTCGTCGAAGCCGACGCTGCGGGCGGCGGTCATCTGGTCGGCGATCAGCGGCCCGGCCGCGCGCAGCCGCCCCGCATAGCCCAGCGCGCGCAGCCGCCGGGCGATGGAGAAGCCGCGGCCGTCGCCCATCGCCGGGAAGGCGACGCGAATCATGCCCAGCCGCTCGAACCAGGGCGCGAGCTCGGCCGGGTCGCGGTCGTTGGGAAACTCGACCGCGAGCGGTTCCTCCGGCAGGTCCTGCCCGCTCCAGAACACGTCGAAGGGCAGCACCGCCCCTTCGGCCCAGTCGTCCGGCGCGTAGCCGGCCTCGGTGATGACGATCGCCATTGCCTTCGACCCTTTCAGCTCGCGACGCGCAGGATGCGCCCGTCGGCGCCGTAGTGGATGCCGCATTCGATCTTGTCGACGCCGCGCCAGCGGCCCGCGCGGGCGTCCTCGCCCGGCCGGACCGGCGTGGTGCAGGGCGCGCAGCCGATCGACGGGTAGCCGCGCGCGACCAGCGGATGCAGCGGCAGGCCGTGCTCGGTCATGTAGGCGCGCACCTCGACGGCGCTCCAGTCGGCGAGCGGGTTCACCCGCAGCCGGCCGTCCTGCACGTCGAACACCTCGATCGACGCGCGGGTCGCGGCCTGGAACCGCTTGCGCCCGGAGATCGTCACCGGCCAGCGCCGCAGCGCGCGGTCGAGCGGGCGCACCTTGCGCAGGTCGCAGCAGGCGTCGGCGTTGAACGCGTTGAGCGTGCCGTCCGGATCCTCGCGCGACACCTCGGCCGCGTCGGGCGTCAGGTTGCGCACGTTGCGCAGCCCCAGATGCTCCGACAGCTCGCGCTGGTAGTCGAGCGTCTCCTGGAACAGCATCTGGGTCTCGAGCATCAGCACCGGAAAGTCGCGGTCGATGCGCGAGACCATGTGCAGCAGCACCGCGGCGTCGGCGCCGAAGGACGAGACCAGCGCGACCTCGTCGGGGAATTCGGCGTAGACGCCGGCCAGCACGTCCTCGGGCCGCGCGCCCCGGTAGGCGAGGCGCAGGCCGTCGATCTGGTCGAGCGGGCGCGGCCGCAGCGCGGCGCAGTTGTCAAGCCGCATCGGAACGCGCCTCCTCGGAATACAGCGCCGCCTTGAACGGCTCGAGCCCGAGCCGGCGATAGGCGGCGAGGAAGCTCTCGCCCGGCTCCAGCCGCAGGTCGAGATAGGCCTCGATCAGCCGCTCGACCGCCGGCACGATCTCGTCGTAGGCGAAGCCCGGTCCGGTCTTCTCGCCGATCGAGGCGGTCTCGGTGCCGTCGCCGCCGAGCGTGATCTGGTAGTTCTCCACCCCGGCGCGGTCGAGGCCGAGGATGCCGATATGCCCGACATGGTGGTGGCCGCAGGCGTTGATGCAGCCCGAGATCTTGATCTTGAGCGGCCCGATGTCGCGCTGGCGGTCGAGATCGGCGAAGGCGGTCGCGATCTCCTGCGCCACCGGGATCGAGCGCGCCGTCGCCAGCGCGCAATAGTCCATGCCCGGGCAGGCGATGATGTCCGAGATCAGCCCGACGTTGGCGGTGGCGAGCCCCGCCGCCTTCAGCCGGGCGTAGATCTCGGGCAGATGCCGGCGCGGCACATGCGGCAGGATGATGTTCTGCTCGTGGCTGACGCGCAGGTCGTCGTGGCCGAATTCCTCGGCGAGATCGGCCAGCACGCGCATCTGGTCCGCGGTCGCGTCGCCCGGCGTGCCGCCGATCGGCTTCAGCGAGACGGTGACGATGGCGTAATGCGGCAGGCGGTGCTCGGCGACGTTGGTGTCGATGAAGGCGCGCAGCCCCGCCGACAGCGCCGGCGCGACGTCGAGCGCCGGCTCGAACGCCGGCGGCGCGAAGGCCGCCTCGATGTCGGCGACCAGCGCCGGGTCGAGCGGCTTCAGCAGGCCGCGGTTCTCCTCGAACGCCGCCTCGACCCGGGCGCGGATGACCTCGAGCGATTCCTCGTGCACGAGGATCTTGAGCCGCGCCTTGTACTTGTTGTCGCGCCGTCCGCTCAGGTTGTAGACCTGCAGGATCGCCTCCAGATAGGGCAGCAGGTCGGCCTTGGGCAGGAATTCCCGCACGGTCTTGCCGATCAGCGGGGTCCGGCCGAGGCCGCCGCCGATCATCACTTCGTAGCCGGGCGCGCCGTTGTCATCGCGCAGCATCCTGAGGCCGATGTCATGCGATTTCGTGACGGCGCGGTCGTTGGGCGAGCCGGTGATCCCCACCTTGAACTTGCGCGGCAGCCAGGTGAATTCCGGATGGTCTGTCGACCACTGCCGGATGATCTCGGCGGTCGGGCGCGGATCCTCGATCTCGTCGGCGGCCGCGCCGGCGAAATGGTCGGCGGTGACGTTGCGGATGCAGTTGCCGCTGGTCTGGATCGCGTGCATCTCGACCTCGGCCAGCGCCTCGAGGATGTCGGGCACGTCGCGCAGCTTGGGCCAGTTGTACTGGATGTTCTGCCGGGTGGTGAAATGGCCGTAGCCCTTGTCCCAGGTCTCGGCGATATGGGCGAGCTGGCGCATCTTGCGGCTGTTCAGCGTGCCGTAGGGCACCGCGACGCGCAGCATGTAGGCGTGCAGCTGCAGGTAGAGCCCGTTCATCAGCCGCAGCGGCCGGAACTCGTCCTCGGACAGCCCGCCCTCGATGCGCCGCTCGACCTGATCGCGGAACTCCGCGACCCGGGCGTGGACGTAAGTGCGGTCGAAATCGTCGTACCTATACATCGGAAGGCTCCGCCTGGCGGCCATGCTGGGGGTAGTTCGAGGGCCCGCGGGTGCGGAACTCCTCGCGGAAATGCGCCGGCGCCGCGCGCCCGCTGTCGTCGAGCGCCGCGGCGACGAGATAGGGCCCGACCACCTGATTCGGAAAGCCCTGCGCCCGCCGCAGCAGGTCTTCCGCCGCTTCGGCGTTCACCGCCAGCGCCGCATCGCCGATGTGGCGCGACCAGTCGCCCTGGGTGGTGAAATACACCACGTCGCCGAGCAGCAGATCGTTGGCCGTCGCCATCTGGGGTTGAAACTTCCGCGCCATGCTACAGGGCCTCCCGCAATTGCGCCGTCATGACGACGGCCTGCCGCGGGGCAAGCCCGAGCAGGATCATCACCGGTCCCGACGGCGCCGCCTCGGCCAGCGCGGCGGGCAGGTCCATCAGCGTCGTTCCGATCACGCGCTGGTCCGGGCGGCTCGCGTTCTCGACCGCCGTCACCGGCAGATCGGCCCGCGCGCCGTGCATCAGCAGCCGGCCGCGCAGGAAGGTCGCGGCCTTGCCGCCCATGTAGACCGCCGCGGTGGCGCCGGGCCTCGCCAGATCGCGCCAGTCCTGCTCGGCGAAGCCGTCGACGTCGTGGCCGGTCAGGATCCGGAACGAGGAATTGCGCCCGCGCCGGGTCAGCGACCGCC
Source organism: uncultured Rhodovulum sp. (assembly GCA_964438465.1). Taxonomy (GTDB): domain Bacteria; phylum Pseudomonadota; class Alphaproteobacteria; order Rhodobacterales; family Rhodobacteraceae; genus Amaricoccus. The sequence continues at coordinate 11,127 of CAYTMB010000018.1, forward strand.
CGATCGCCGCGGCGCCCGCCGAGGCCGAGGTGATCCCCGGCACGATCCCGTAGCCGAGGCCCGCCGCCTCGACCGCCTCGATCTCCTCGTCGAGCCGGCCGAACACCACCGGATCGCCGCCCTTCAGCCGCGCGACCACCGCGCCCGCCGCCGCATGCGCGACGATCAGCGCGTTGATGTCGGCCTGCTTCCACGACGGCCCGTAGGCGGTCTTGCCGACCTCGAGGATCACCGCCTCGCGCCGCGCCAGCTCGAGGATCGCCCCCGGAACCAGCCGGTCGTGGATCACCACGTCCGCCTCGTGCAGCAGCCGGCGCGCCTTCAGCGTCAGCAGCTCGGGATCGCCCGGCCCCGCCCCGACAAAATGCACGAAGCCCGTCCGCGGCGCATCGCCCTCGGCGAGCAGATCCTCCAACGCGTCGCGCGCGGCGTCCTCGCCGGCCTCCAGCGCCCGCGGTCCACGCTCGAAGTAGAAGCTGGTCCAGAATCCGCGCCGCGCCTTGCCGTCCAGCGCCGCGACCCGGCCGCGGAACGCCTGGCCGATCCGCGTCAGCACGCCCAGCCGCGCCGGCAGCAGCGCCTCGATCTCGGCCTTGATCTTGCGCGCCAGCACCGGGGCGGCGCCCTCGGTGCCGATCGCCACCGTCACCGGATCGCGGTCGACGATGGCCGGCGTCAGGAAGGCGCTGTCCTCGAGGTTGTCGACGATGTTGACCAGCGCGCCCGCGGCCCGCCCGATCTCCGCCGCCCGGGCGTCCTCGGCCGGGTCGGCGTTCGCGCCGTAGAACAGCACAGCCCCCGCCGCGTCGCCGGCCGCGACGGCCCGCTCGACCAGCGTCAGCCGCCGCGCCGCGGCCCAGGCGCGCACCGGCGCGGCCGCGTCGGTCCCGAACACCACGATCCGCGCCTCGGTCTTGAGCAGCAGCCGCAGCTTCGCCACCGCCGTCTCGCCGGCGCCGGACACGACGACGCGCCGGCCGCGCAGATCGAGAAAGACGGGATAGTGTCGCATGTGGCACCGAGGCTGAATCGGCGGATGAATCCGCACCCCGCTAACTAGGACATTTTCCCTGATTTCCTCAAGAAGGCGCTTGGAATAAGAACACCTTC
>CAYTMB010000018.1:12336-15615 GCA_964438465.1 uncultured Rhodovulum sp.
AGCTGCTTCTTCGTGCTGATTCGCACCTCCCAGCACGACGCCGGCTGGCTGGCGCGGTTCCTCAAGGCGGTGCAGGAGCGGCCCGAGGTGATGGAGGCGCACCGGCTGGCGGGCGACATCGACTACATCCTCAAGGTGCGGGTGCAGAACGCCCGGGCCTACGACGAGTTCTACCAGGCGCTGATCAAGGAGGTCTCGATCTTCAACGTCACCTCGACGCTGTCGATGGAGGAGCTCAAGAACACCACCGCCCTGCCGGTGCGCTGACCCGCGCCGTCTGTGCAAGCGCCGCCGCCGCGTGATAGACGCGCGCAACCACCCCTTCCGAGGAACCGAGATGAACTACACCTCCGTTGCGCCCGACTTCGCCGCCGCCGCCCAGATCGCGGCCGCAGACCTCGCCGAGATCGCGGCGCTCGGCTACCGGGCGGTGATGTGCAACCGCCCGGACGGCGAGGACCCGGGCCAGCCCGACTTCGCCGCGATCGCCGCCGCCGCCGCGGCGCAGGGGCTGGCCATCGTGCATGTTCCGGTGGTCTCCGGCCGGATCGAGCCGCAGGACGTCGCGGATTTCCGCGCGGCGCTGGCGGCGCTGCCGCAGCCGGTGTTCGCCTACTGCCGCTCCGGCACGCGCTGCCGGATGCTGTGGCAGATGGCGCAGTGACGCAGGCGCCGCCGGCCTCGCCCGGGACCGGTGGCGAAGTCCGGGCGGCGCTCTATGTGACAGTCCCGACAATGACGGGAACGTGACGGCGGCATGGGCGACGGCGACAAGCGGCGGACATTCGAGGCGACCCTGCGCGGCGCCTTCGCGACCCTGGTGAACCAACGGCTGCCCGCGGCGGCGCGCGGCCGCGGCTGGCCGGTCGCGGCGCCCGACGGCTTCGAGCGGGTGCTGCTCGATCACGCGCTCGGCGCGCCCTGGGAGACCGCGCTGCCCTGCCCCAGCATCGCGACCGCGACGCCGTTCGACCTGATGGTGGCGATCGAGATGGGCGAGCGCCTGATCGACGGCGCGGCCTGCATCGTGCGGCTCAACCGCCGGTCGCTCGCGATGCGGGCCGCCCGCGCGCGGCTCTGCGCCCGCGCGCCCGAGCCGGACCCCTGCCAGCAGGCCGTGCGCGCGCTGATCGCCCGCGCCCGCGCCGCACAGCCCCGCCCCGCGCGCCGCGGCCGGGCCTGAGAGCGCCCGGTCACAGCGCGACGATCTCGACCTCCCAGGCCCCGCCCTCGGCCGGGCGCGCCGCCGCCCGCGCCAGCCCCAGCCCGGCGGCCTCCGCCTCGGCCTGGACCCAGCCGGGCGCGTCCGGCTTGCCTTCCGCCAGCACGCCGTCGCCGGCGCCGCCCGCGCCCGGCGGCGCCAGCACCGCCGCGGCGCCGGTCGCGCGGCCGAGATCCGCGGACCAGCTCGCGTCGCCGAGCAGGACGGCCTGGACCACGACGCAGCCGGTCTCCGCCGCCCGCCGCGCCGCGGCCGCCCGCCGCGCCGCGGCCGCCGTCGCATCCGGCGTGCGCCCGGGGGCCAGCAGCGCCACCGCCCCCGCCCGCGCCATCGCCGCCGCGATCGCGGGGCTCGTGACATCGGCGCCGATCAGCACCCCGATCCGCCCCAGCGCCGTCTCGAACACCCGCGCCGCCTCGCCCGGCGCGACGCCCCAGACGGCGGTCTCCGCGGCGTCGGGGATCAGCTTGTCCTGCGCGCCGCGCCCGCCTTCGGGGGTGAACAGCCGCGCGCGGTTGTAGACGGCGCCCTCGCGGGTCCGCAGCGGCGCGGAGCCGGCGCAGATCACCGCGCCGAACTCGCGCGCGAGGCTGGCGTGCAGGTCGTCGACGTCCTTCAGCCGCGCGCCCAGCGCCTCGACCGTGCGGGCCGGATCGGCGGCGTTGGCCGCCTCGGCCAGCGTGGCGAGCTCGAGCGCGGCGAACTCGGGAAACACCAGCAGCTCGGCGCCGCCCTCGCGGGCGGTGCGGACCCAGATCCGCAGCTTGCCCACATAATCGTTCCACCGATTGTGCCAGTCGATCGGATAGGCCGCCGCCGCCACACGCACCTGCTTTTCCCCCGCGCCGCGCCGCGCCCATTCCGACCGCTCGCGCGGCCCGGCGCAACCCCTAAACCGTCGCCGCGCCGCCGCCGGCGCGGCGCAAAGGAAAACGCCCGCCGCGGGGATCGCGGCGGGCGTTTTCCGAAAGCCGGGCCGAAGCCGCGTCGGCCACGCGGCCGGACGGTCAGGACAGGATCACTTGATCTTGCCTTCCTTGTATTCGACATGCTTGCGGATGACCGGGTCGTACTTGTTCACGACCATCTTCTCGGTCATCGTGCGCGCGTTCTTCTTGGTCACATAGAAATGTCCGGTGTCGGCGGTGGAGTTCAGCCGAATCTTGATCGTGGTGGGCTTCGCCATTGTCGTCCTCTCGACGCGGGCGGCGGCCCGCGCATATCCTGATGAGGCCCCGCGAGCCCCGAATTCCGAGCGCCCTTCTACCGCGTTCGCCCCGGCTGTCAAGACCGGAGCTGGCGATGGCGGGGCCGCGCCTGCGCGCGCGGCGGCTCAGCGCGCGGCCAGCCGGCGGCCGGTGTCGGGATCGAACAGATGCGCCGCGGCCTCGTCGACGGTCGCGGCGATGCGGTCGCCCGGCGCGACGGCGGCGTTGCCCGGCAGGCGCACGACGAGGCCGGCGCCGGCCGGATCGGTCGCGCCCGCGATCTGGCAATGCGCGTAGGCGTCGGCGCCCAGCCGCTCGACCGCGCGCACCTCCGCCACCACGCCCGGCTCGCCCGCCACCGCCGGCCGGCCCGCCAGATGCTCGGGGCGCACCCCGAGCAGCACGCCCGCGCCGGGCGCCGGCAGGCCGCTGCGCCGCACCGGGACCAGCGTGCCCTCGGGCAGCCGCAGCCCGCCGCCCTCGACCACGACGGCCGGCAGGATGTTCATCGCCGGCGAGCCGATGAAGCCGGCGACGAACACGGTCGCCGGGCGGTCGTAGATCGCCATCGGCGTGTCGATCTGCTCGGCGACGCCGGCGTTCATCACGATCAGCCGGTCGGCCAGCGTCATCGCCTCGACCTGGTCGTGGGTGACGTAGAGCGCGGTGGTGCCGACCGAGCGTTGCAGGTCCTTGATCTGCAGCCGCATCTGCACCCGCAGCTTGGCGTCGAGGTTCGACAGCGGCTCGTCGAGCAGGAAGGCCGCCGGCCCGCGCACCAGCGCCCGGCCCATCGCCACGCGCTGGCGCTGACCGCCGGAGAGCTGGCGCGGCTTGCGGTCGAGAAAG
>CAYTMB010000019.1:0-15369 GCA_964438465.1 uncultured Rhodovulum sp.
CCTTCCGGGCTGTCGTGGAACCACCAGGACGGCCCGACCTTGAGCGCGGGATAGACCCCGGCGAGCGGCGCGAGTTCGCGCGACAACGTGGTCTCGTCGAGCATGAACAGGATGATCGTCAGCTCGGGGCGCATGCCGACCGCGTCGAGCATCGGCTTCAGCGCGCGCACGAAGTCGGTGCGGGTCGGGATGTCGAAGCCCTTGTCGCGGCCGTGGCGGGCCAGCACCTCGGGCGAATGGTTGCGGAACGATCCCGGGTGGATCTGCAGCACCAGCCCGTCGTCGAGGCTCATCCGCGCCATCTCGGTCAGCATCTGGCCGCGGAAGGCGTCGGCCTCCTCCGGCGTGGCCCGGCCCGCGCGCGCCTTGGCGTAGAGCGCCGCGGCCTCGGCCTGAGGCAGATCCTCGGTGCGGGCGGTGGCGTGGCCGTGGTCGCTGCTGGTCGCGCCCCAGGTCTTGAAGAAGGCGCGCCGGACGCGGTGGGCTTCGAGATAGCCCTCCCAGGTCGCGGTGTCGCAGCCGGTCAGCGCGCCGAACTGCTCGAGGTTGGCGATGAAGCCCGCGAACTCGGGATCGACCACCATGTCGGGGCGGTAGGCGGTGATCACCCGCCCGCTCCAGCCCGACTCGCGGATCATCCTGTGCCAGCGCAGGTCGTCGAGCGAGCTTTCGGTCGTGGCGATCGCCTCGATGCCGAACCGCTCGAACAGCGCGCGCGGGCGGTAGTCCGGCCGGGCCAGCCGCTCGGCGATCTGGTCATAGGCGGCGTCGGCGGTCGCGGCCGAGAGGCGCGCGGTGATCCCGAACACCGTCTCGAAGGTGTAGTCGAGCCACATCCGGCTCGGCGTGCCGCGAAACAGGTGGTAGAGGCTCGCAAAGCGCCGCCAGATCGCGCGCCCGTCGGTCTCGGTCGGGCCGCCGTCCACGCGCGGAACCCCGAGGTCGCTCAGCGCCACGCCCTGCGAGCACAGCATGCGGAAGACATAGTGGTCGGGGGTGACGAACAGCTGCGCCGGATCGGGAAACGGCAGGTTCTCGGCGTACCAGCGCGGATCGGTATGGCCGTGCGGGCTGAGGATCGGCAGGCCCGCGACCTCGTCGTAGAGCGCGCGGGCGATGGCCCGCGGCGCGGCGTCGGTGGGGAAAAGACGATCCGGATCCAGCTGCGTCAATGGCGTTCCGTCCCGGTTCGTTCGTTCTGACTACTTTCGGCACTGATATGCTAGTATGCGATTCGGGTCAACGGGGAGTCGACGCGTGGAGCCCACGAGAATGCGCACGATCGAGCCGGCAAGGGCGCCGTCCGTGACCGACCAGGTGTTCGCGACGCTCTACGCCGACGTCGTCACGCTCGCCCTGCCGCCGGGGAGCAAGCTGTCCGAGGCCGGCGTGTCGCGGCGCTTCGGCATATCGCGGCAGCCGGTGCGCGACGCCTTCTACCGGCTGTCGCAGCTCGGCTTCCTCCAGGTCCGCCCGCAACGCGCGACCACCGTAAGCCAGATCTCCGAATCCGCGGTGCTCCAGGCGCGGTTCATCCGGACCGCGATCGAGGTCGAGACCGCGCGGGCCGCGGCCGACCGGCTGACCCGAACCGACCACAAGGAGCTGGACGCCCTGCTCGCCGCGCAGGCGCGGGCCGTCGCGGCGGACGACCGCATCGGCTTCCACGGGCTCGACGACGATTTCCACCGGCGCATCGCCGAGATGGCCGGGCTGGACTTCGCCTGGGGCCTGATCCGCGACACCAAGGCGCAGATGGATCGCGTGCGGTTCCTCAGCCTCGCCGTCGGCGCCGAAAGCGTGCTGAACGAGCACCACGCGATCCTCGACGCGCTGCGCGACCGCGACGCCGACGCCGCCGTGGCGCGGATCCGCGAGCATCTGTCGCGGATCGAGGGCATCATGCGGCGGCTGCGGGAGACACATCTGAGCTATTTCGCCGTCGAGTAGAGTCGAGGGCGGCGACCTCGCGGCATTTGGGATTGGCATTGCGGGCCGATCCCCTAAAAAGGGCGACGCGCCCCGGCGATCCGCGGGGGGAAAACCACAGGGAGGACTGCGCATGACGCCATGCGGCAAGATCGTGGCGGCCGGAGCGGCCGCGCTGATGCTCGGGTCCGGGGCGGCCAGGGCGCAGGAGTTCATCAACGTGCTGACGGGCGGCACCTCGGGCGTGTATTACCCGCTCGGCGTCGCGCTGTCGGAGATCTACGCCGAGGGCATCGAGGGCGCGCGCACCCAGGTGCAGGCGACCAAGGCCTCGGTCGAGAACCTCAACCTGCTGCAGGACGGCGGCGGCGAGATCGCCTTCGCGCTCGGCGACAGCGTGCAGCTCGCGGTGGCGGGCGACGCCGAGGCCGGCTTCCCGGCGCCGCTCGACAAGCTGCGCGGGATCGCCGCGATCTATCCCAACTTCATCCAGATCGTCGCGACCGAGGATTCCGGCATCAAGACGCTGGCCGATCTGAAGGGCAGGAGCCTGTCGGTCGGCGCCCCCGCCTCGGGGACCGAGCTGAACGCCCGCGCCATCTTCGCGGCCGCTGGGCTCAGCTATGACGATCTCGGCCGCATCGAATACCTGCCCTTCGCGGAATCGGTCGAGCTGATGAAGAACCGCCAGCTCGACGCCACGCTGCAGTCGGCCGGGCTCGGCGTCGCCTCGATCCGCGACCTGTCGACCGCGATGGGGATCACGGTGGTCGAGGTGCCGGCCGAGGTCGTGGACAAGATCGGCGCGCCCTATCTGGCCGCGACCATCCCGGCCGAGACCTACGACGGCCAGATGGAGGATGTCGCGACCGCCTCCGTGGGCAATTTCCTGATCGCCAGTTCCGCGGTCCCGGATGCGACCGCCTGCAAGATGACCCAGCTGCTGTTCGCCAATCTGCCGCGGCTGACCGCCGCCCACGCCGCGGCGCGCGGGATCGATCCGGCGAAGGCGACCGAGGGGATGCCGCTGCCGCTGCACCCGGGGGCTGAGCGCTACTACGCCGATCCGTCGGCCGCGTGCTGAGGCCGGCCGCGCCGAAATGAGCGCCGGGGCCGAAACCAGCGCCGGGGCCGACGACGACGCGCCGCCGATCGAGGGCCTGCCGGCGGGCTTCGGGACCGGTTTCGGCGGCCGCGTGGCCTTCGGCATCGCCGTGGCCTTCTCGACGTTCCAGCTCTGGACCGCGGCCTATGGCGCGCTGCCGAGCCAGGTGGTGCGCGCGATGCATGTCGGCTTCCTGCTGCTGCTCGGCTTCGGGCTGCTGGCGACGCTGCGGGCGAGGACCCCGGCCGGGCGGGTCTGGTTCTGGACGCTCGGCGCACTGGGGTTCGCGACCGGCCTCTACAACTGGGTGTTCTACGCCGACCTGATCCGGCGTTCGAGCTTCCTGACGCCGGCCGATCTGGTGATGGGAACGATCCTGATCGTGCTGGTGTTCGAGGCGGCGCGGCGGCTGATGGGGCTGCCCCTGACGATCATCTCCGGGCTGTTCCTCGCCTACTGCCTGTTCGGCCAGCACCTGCCGCCGCCGCTGATCCACCGCGGCTATCACGTCGCGCAGATCATCGAGCATTTCGCCTTCGGGACCGAGGGCATCTACGGCACGCCGGTCTATGTCTCGGCGGCCTATATCTTCATCTTCGTGGTGTTCGCGGCCTTCCTCGAGAAGGCCGGCATGATCGCGCTGTTCAACGACGTGGCGCTGGGGATTTGCGGGTCCTGGCGCGGCGGGCCGGCGCAGGTCTGCGTGATGTCCTCGGCGCTGATGGGCACGATCTCGGGCTCCGGGGTCGCCAACGTGGTGGCGAGCGGCCAGTTCACCATCCCGCTGATGAAGCGGTTCGGCTTCCGCGCCGCCTTCGCCGGCGGGGTGGAGGCGACCTCGTCGATGGGCGGGCAGATCATGCCCCCGGTCATGGGCGCCGTCGCCTTCATCATGGCCGAGACCATCGACGTGCCCTATTCGGCCGTCGTCACCGCCGCGCTGATCCCCGCGGCGCTGTATTTCGGCGCCTGTTTCTGGATGGTGCATCTGGAGTCGGGCAAGTTCGGCCTCGGCGGCATGGACAAGTCGACGCTGCCGAACCCCTGGGACGCGGTGCGCCAGCACTGGCCGCTGGTGCTGCCGCTGGCGATGCTGGTCTACCTGCTGTTCGCCGGCTACACCCCGATCTTCGCCGGCACGATGGGGCTGGCGCTGACGGTGGTGCTGATCCTCGGGCTGCCGATCGCGGCGCTGATCGGGCCGATGGCGTTCCGGGTGGCGTTCTGGATCACGGTGGGCCTCGGGGCGGCGGCGTTCCTGCGCTTCGGCGTCAACATGCTGGCGCTGGTGATCGGCGCGCTGGTGGCGATCTGCTTCGTGGTGCGCGGCGGGCGCGCGACGCTGCGGCTCTGCGTCGAGGCGCTGGCCGAGGGCGCGAAGAACGCGCTGCCCGTCGGCATCGCCTGCGCCATCGTCGGCGTGGTGATCGGCGCGCTGACGCTGACCGGGATCGCCTCGACCTTCATCGGCGCGATCATCGCGATCGGCCAGGATAACCTCTTCCTGTCGCTGGTGCTGACGATGCTGACCTGCCTCGTGCTCGGCATGGGCATCCCGACCATCCCGAACTACATCATCACCTCGTCGCTGGCGGGGCCGGCGCTGCTGGCGCTCGACGTGCCGCTGATCGTCAGCCACATGTTCGTGTTCTACTTCGGGATCATGGCGGACCTCACGCCGCCCGTGGCGCTCGCCGCCTTCGCCGCAGCGCCGATGGCCAAGGTCTCGGGCATGAAGATCGCGGTGCAGGCCTCGAAGCTCGCGATCGCCGGCTTCGTCGTGCCGTTCATGGCGGTCTACGCGCCGTCGCTGATGCTGCAGGACGGCGGGCCGATCGCGGCGAGCTTCGGCTATCCGGTCGAGGTCGTCTATGTGGTGATCAAGGCCTGCCTCGCCATCGGGATCTGGGGCGCGGCGGTGGTCGGCTTCCTGTTCGCCCCGCTCGGGATCCTCGCCCGCCTCGGCTGCGCCGCCGCCGCGGCGCTGCTGGTGGTCGCCCTGCCCTGGACCGACGCCGCCGGCTTCGCGCTCGCCGCGCTGGTGGTCGGCGCGCACTGGCGCGCGAGCCGCCTGCGCGCCCGCGCGCCGGGGTGAGCCTCTGCGTCGCCGCCGGCGCGGTCGCGTTCCGGCTGGCGGCGGCCGCCTTCACGCTGGGCTGGACCCATTCGGTGGAGCGGATCCGCTGGGAGGAGGACTGGCGCGCGACGCCGGCGGGGCTCGAGATCGTCGAGGCCCGCGTCCGCGGCTCGGGCGCCGGCATGGAGCCCGGCGAAGGCGCCGTGCTGCGGGACGGCTGGTGGCGCTGGCGCCCCGGGCGGCGCCCGGTTCCGGAGCTGGTCCTCGCCGCCTCCGGCGCGACGCCCGGCGGCTGGGATCTGTGCGCCGCCGGCGCCTGCCGCACGCTCGGGGCCGAGCCCGGCCCGCCGGTCCGCATCGCCCCCTGCGGCGGACCATAGGGCGCCGCGCCGGCGGCGCGCAGGCGGCGCCGGGGCGCCCGCGGCGCGCTGGATCGTGGCGCGCGCGGCGCCGGCGCCCGGTGTCGGCGCGCGGCGCCGGCGGAGGGCAAGAACAAGGAGCGGCCGGTTGGCCGCGAGTCTTTTTTCTCCCCATCTGTTGATGGGGCCCCTCGTCCTGCCCGATAGATTTCAAACCTGAATGAAATCCGGGGGGAAGGCTCGGCGCGCGCGCACGACCGCGGCGGGCCGGCGGCCCGGCCCGCTCATAGCAGCGGCCTCCGTCCCTGACCGAGGGCCCATGATTCGGGGTGCAATGGCGCGAAAAACGCCGGCTCGGGCGGATGCGCGGCAAGCGGCTGAAAAGGCGTCGTTTTCGGTGGGTGGAATCCGGCTGGAAACCGGCTGGAAACCGGCTTGCCACTTTTTCAGGATTCGAGAAGGCTTCGGCGCGAGTCGGGCGCCCGGGCGGTTGGCGTCAGTAGCCCTGCGCGCGGTCGACCTCGTGGAGGAACGGCAGGCCGGATTCGCCGCGGCGGATGTTCTCGGCGATGGCCTCGGCGGCGGTGGCCGGGCGGGTCTCCGAGGCGATGTGCGGGGTCACCGTGACGCGCGGATGCGCCCAGAAGGGATGCCCGGGCGGCAGCGGTTCGGTGCGGAACACGTCGAGCGTGGCGTGGCCGACCTGGCCGGCGTCGAGCGCGGCGATGAGCGCCGCGTCGTCGATCAGCGCGCCGCGGCCGGGGTTGACGACGACGGCGCCGCGGGGGAGCCGGGCCAGGGCGCGGGCGTCGAGCACGTTTTCGGTCGCGGGCGTGGCCGGCAGCAGCAGGACGAGGATCCCGGACCGGGCGAGCAGGGCGTCGAGGCCGTCCGCGCCGGCGAAGGTCCGGATCCCGGGCGCATCCCGGGGCCGGCGGCTCCAGCCGGCGACGTCGAAGCCGAGCCCGGCCAGCGCCTGCGCGCAGGCGAGGCCAAGCTCGCCGAGGCCGAGCACGCCGACCCGGCGCTCGCGCGCGAGCGGCGGGATCACGTCGTGCCGCCAGACGCCGTCCTGGCCGAGCAGATGCGCGTCGAGGCCGAGATGGTGGCGCAGCACATGGCCGGTCACCCAGTCGACCATGCCGAGACGCAGGCCCGGATCGACCATCCGGCACAGCGGCGCGCGGATCGTGGGGTTGCCGACGATGCTCTCGACGCCGGCCCAGAGGCTGAGCACGGCCTTCAGGCCGGTGAACGGCGCGAAGTCGGTCAGCCCGCCGCCGGGGTTGTAGGCGACGTAGTCGAAGCTCTCCGGGCGGTCGGCGCGGTCGGCGATCTCGACCGCGAGGCCGCGCTCGGCGCAGGCGCGCTCCAGATGCGGGCGCCACTGCGGCCAGTCCGAGGCCGGCGCGGAGAACAGCAGGCGCGCCATCAGTCGCGGCCGCGCGGGCGGTGGACATGCGCGCTCTGGACGAGGCCGAAGGCGGCCATCAGCACCAGCATCGACGAGCCGCCGTAGGAGACCAGCGGCAGCGGCACGCCGACCACCGGCATCATCCCCATCACCATGCCCATGTTCACCGCGAAGAACAGGAAGAACATCGTCGCGATCCCGCCCGTGAGCAGCGCGCCGAAGCGGTCGCGGTTGGAGATCGCCGAGACCATGCAGAACGCCACCACCAGCGCCAGCAGGATCAGCAGCGCGATCGCGCCGACGAAGCCGAAATCCTCGGCGAGCGAGGTGAAGATGAAGTCGGTGTGCCGCTCGGGCAGGAAGTTCAGCCGCGACTGGGTGCCCTGCATGAAGCCGCGCCCGGTCAGCCCGCCCGAGCCCATCGCGATCTTGGCCTGGGAGATGTGATAGCCGGCGCCGAGCGGGTCGGAGTCCGGGTCGAGGAAGGTGAAGATCCGCCGGTACTGGTAGTCGTGCAGCAGCTGCCACTCGGTCCCGTGCGACTTCAGCACCGCGGTGACGAGGCCGGCGGCGGCGGCGAGCGCGGCGGCGAAGTACCAGAGGCTGACCCCGGCGAGAAACAGCACCGCGCCGCCGCCGGCGACCAGCAGGATCGCGGTGCCGAGGTTGGGCTGGATCAGCACGAGGCCGGTCGGGATCAGGATCAGCAGCAGCGGCGGCGCGATCCACAGCGGGCGCGACACCCTCGCCGGGTCGAGCCAGGCGTAGTACGAGGCGAGCGCCATCACCACGGCGACCTTCATCACCTCGGAGGGCTGGATCTGGATCGGGCCGAGCGCGATCCAGCGCTGCGCGCCCATGCCGATCACGCCGAAGAACTCGACGAGCACCAGCAGCCCCAGCGCGCCGAGATAGGCGAGCGGCGCCAGCGCGCGCCAGACCCGGATGTCGACCATCGCGATGACCGCCATGCCGACACAGCCGGCGGCGAAGCGGATCATCTGCGCCCGCGCCCAGGGATCGAGGTCGCCGCCCGCCGCGGCGTAGAGCATCAGGAACCCCGCCGCGGCGACCGCCACCAGCACGAGGATCAGCGGCCAGTTCAGCGCGAGGATCTTGGCGAACGGGCCCCGCGGGCCGCGGAGGGCGGCGGCGGGGCTCATGCGCGGTCGCTCGCCCCGGCCGCCGGCTCGGTCTCGGGCAGCGGCTTCAGCCCCTGCATCATCGCCTCGGCCGCGCCGCGCTGGTCGGGCGGATAGGCGCTGAGCGGCGGCAGCCCGCCGTAGAGCGCGCGCATCAGGATGTCGCGGCCGATCGGCGCCGCCACCGCCGAGCCGCCGCCGCCATGCTCGACGATCTGGGCGCAGGCGTAGCGCGGGTTGTCGTAGGGCGCATAGCAGACGAACAGCGCGTGGTCGCGGCGGTTCCAGGGCAGCTGCTCGTTGCTGGTGACGCCGGCGGCGCGTTCGGCCGCGGTGATGATGCGGACCTGGCTGGTGCCGGTCTTGCCGGCCATCAGCATCGCCGGATCGGCGATGCGCGAGCGGTAGGCGGTGCCCTCGTTGGACACCGCATACATGCCGTCGCGCACCACGCGCAGATGCGCGGGATCGATGTCGAGCGCCGCCGCCGCCGGCGCCGGCGTCGGCGCGCCGCCGACCGCGCGCACGAGGCGGGGCAGGATCGCGGTTCCGCTGGCGACGCGCGCGGTCATCACCGCGAGCTGCAGCGGCGAGGCCAGGGTGAAGCCCTGGCCGATGCCGTAGTTGAAGCTGTCGCCGGTGGTCCATTTTTCGTCGCGGTGGGTCTGCTTCCAGGCGGCGTCGGGCATCAGCCCTTCGGAGATCGCCGGCATCGGCAGGTCGTGGCGGACGCCCATGCCGAGCTTCCGCGCCATCGCCGAGATCGCGTCGGGGCCGATCCGGCGGGCCATCTCGTAGTAGTAGCAGTCGCAGGACTGCGACAGGCTGCGGCGCAGGTCGACCGACCCGTGGCCGCCGCGCTTCCAGCAATGGAACCGGCGGTTGCCGAGCGTGGTCGCGCCGCTGCAACCCACCCTGTCGCCCGGACGCATCACCCCGGCCTCGAGCGCGGCGAGCGCCACGGTCATCTTGAAGGTCGAGCCGGGCGGATAGGCGCCGGCGACGCATTTGTTCGACAGCGGCTTGTATTCGTCGTTCAGCAGCGCGTTCCACTCGGTCGAGCCAATGCCGAAGACGAAGCTGTTGGGATCGAACCCCGGCGACGAGGCCATCGCGATCAGGTCGCCGTTCTGCACGTCGATCACCACGGCGGCGGCGCTTTCGCCGGCCATGCGCTGCATCGCGAAGTTCTGCACGCCCTTGTCGATGGTGAGCTGGATGTCGGCGCCGGCGGTGCCCTCGACGCGGTCGAGCTCGCGCATCACCCGGCCGGCGGCGCTGACCTCGATGCGCATGTTGCCGGCCTCGCCGCGCAGCGCCGGCTCCATCCGCTGCTCGACGCCGGTCTTGCCGATCTGGAAGCGCGGGATCTGCAGCACCGGGTCGGGATCCTCGATCTTCGCAAGGTCGCTCTCGGAGACCGGGCCGACGTAGCCGACGACATGCGAGGTCGAATAGGCGTCCGGATAGGAGCGGCTGAGGCCGACCTCGGGGATGACGCCGGGCAGCACCGGCGCGTTGGCCGAGACCCGCACCACGTCGTCCCAGGTCAGGTGCTCGGTCACCACCACCGGCACGAAGGCGCTGCGCGCGGCCATCTCCTTCAGCGCGCGGTCGCGAACCTCGGCGGGCAGGTCGATGATCTGCCCGAGGCGGGCGAGCACGTCGGCGGGCTCGCCCGCCTGCTCGCGGACCATGACGATGCGGTAGTTCTGGCGGTTGACCGCGAGCGCCCTGCCCTCGCGGTCGTAGATCAGGCCGCGCGCGGGCGGGATCAGCCGCATGTTGATGCGGTTCTCCTCGGCGAGCAGGCGGTAGCGTTCGGTTTCCTCGATCTGGAGCTGGCGCATGCGCCAGCCGAGCGCGCCGATGACGCCGAACTGGATCCCGAGCAGCATCAGCCCGCGGCGGGTGATGCGCGGGGCGGGCTGGGCCGCCGCGGGGCGGGACGGCTTGCGGCTCATGCGATGCGCCCCAGCCGGTCGGCGTCGCGCGGGCGCCGGGCGCCGCGCATCCCGAGCCCGAAGGCGAGCAGCGCCGCCGCCAGCGGATAGGCGAGCGCGGTCGCGGCGGCGCCGCGCAGCAGCGCGCCGAGGCCGGGGCCGTGCATGAAGGTGATCTCGAGCGCGACCTGGGCGCCGAGCGCCACCGCCAGCGCCAGCATCGCGGCGCTGGCCCATTCGACGAGGAAGAGGCCGCTCGACAGCGAGGCGGCGCTGGCGCGCATCGCCTCGGCGGCGAGCAGCAGCCCGAGCGCGCCGAGGCCGAGCGGGCGCGACAGGAACAGGTCGGCGGCGAGCCCGAGCGCGAGGATCGCCCACAGCGGCGCCTCGGCGGGGCGGCGGACCACCCAGGCGAGCGCGAGGCAGAACACCAGGTCCGGCGCGGGCGGCGCGGTGTCGGATCCGAGCGGCAGCAGCGCGAGATAGATCGCGCCGAGGCCCAGCGACAGCATCGCGAGCAATTCGAGCGTCCGGCCGAAGCGGCGGGGGGCGGTCATCGCGCGGCCTCGACGGCGCGGGTCGCCACGGCCTCTACGTCGAGCAGCGGGCCGATCAGGGCGCCGGGCCCCTCGATCGCGCCGGGCGGGACCTGGCGGATCACCCGCACGAAGTCGAGCCGGCGGTAGTCGGCGGCCGGGCGGACCCGCAGGCGGCCGTCGGGGCCGAGCACGGTCTGGCCGATCAGGATCTCGGGCGGCAGCAGCCCGCCGTCGCCGGTGGTGACCACCCGGTCGCCGGGACGGACCTCGTCGGGCTGGTCGAGGAACTCGAGCACGGGCGCCGCGCGGTTGTCGCCGGCGAGGATCGCGCGCTGGCCGGACGGGCGCACGATCGCGGGAACCCGCGACGAGCTGTCGGGCAACAGGATGATGCGCGCCGACCGCTCGCCGACCCCGGCGATCCGGCCGACCAGCCCCAGCCCGTCGACCACCGCGGCCCCGTCGGTCACGCCGTCGATGCGGCCGACGTTGACCATCGCCGACTGGCGGAACGGGCTGCCGCTGTCGGCCATCACCTCGCCGGTCACGAAGGTCAGCCGCGGGTTCAGCCGCACGTTGTTGAGCGCGAGCAACTGGGCGTTCTTCTGCTCGAGTTGCAGCGCCGCCTCGCGCCAGCCCTGCATCCGCTGCAGCTCGCGGCGCAGCTCGGCGTTCTGGTCGTAGACGCGGGCGTAGGAGCGGAAGTCCGACACCAGCCGCACCGCCGAGGTGACCGGCTTCAGCGTCCAGTCGAAGCTGGGCGCGAAACGGTCCACGAGGCTGATGCGGAGCTGCTCGACCCGGGCGTTGTCGATGCGCCAGACGAGGAAGACCGCGACCAGGAACACCGCGGCGGCGACCGTCAGCACACGCCGCACGCCACGCAGATACTCCGGGGTCTGGTCGCCGTGAACCGCCACGTCTTACGCCTCTGGCCGAAGGCCGCGCAGGCCAGCCGGCGCGGTCCGACCCGGGCGGGTCTGTCGCCCGCCTCAGGTCCCGAAGTCTATCACATGCGCGAGCTGGGTTTCAAACTCCAAGGACTTGCCGGTCCCGATCGCGACGCAGGTCAGCGGCTCGTCGGCGATCGAGATCGCCAGCCCGGTCTGCTCGCGCAGCGCCAGATCGATGTCGCCGAGGAGCGCGCCGCCGCCGGTCAGCATCACGCCGCGGTCGACGATGTCGGCCGCGAGATCCGGCGGGGTCTGCTCGAGGGCCATGATCACCGCCTCGACGATGGCCTGCACCGTCTCGTTCAGCGCCTCGGCGACCTGGCCCTGGTTGATCTCGATCTCCTTCGGCACGCCGTTCAGCAGGTCCCTGCCCCGCACGTCCATGCGCGCGCCGCGGCCGTCGTCGGGCATCCGCGCCGTGCCGACGGTGGTCTTGATCCGCTCGGCCGTCGCCTCGCCGATCAAGAGGTTATGCTGGCGGCGCAGGTAGGCGATGATCGCGTCGTCCATCCGGTCGCCGCCGACGCGGACCGAGCGCGCATAGACCACGTCGCCGAGCGACAGCACCGCGACCTCGGTGGTGCCGCCGCCGATGTCGACGACCATGTTCCCGGTCGGCTCGGTGATCGGCATGCCCGCGCCGATGGCGGCGGCGATCGGCTCGACGATCAGCCCGGCCTTGCGGGCGCCGGCGGCCATCATGCTCTCGCGGATCGCGCGTTTCTCGACCGGCGTCGCGCCGTGCGGCACGCAGCAGATGATCTTCGGCTTCGACCAGCCGCCGCGCTTGTGCACCTTGCGGATGAAATGCTTGATCATCTCCTCGGCGACGTCGAAGTCGGCGATCACGCCGTCGCGCATCGGCCGGATCGCCTGGATCGAGCCGGGCGTGCGGCCGAGCATCAGCTTGGCCTCCTCGCCGACCGCGAGCACGCGCTTCTTGCCGTCCTTGAGGTGATAGGCGACCACCGAGGGCTCGTTCAGCACGATGCCCTTGCCGCGCACATAGACCAGCGTGTTCGCGGTCCCGAGGTCGATCGCCATGTCGGACGAAAACAGTCCGCTGAATGCGCCAAACAATGCCATTGCTGCCCTTCGACCTCGATGCGGCCCTCCGGAGCGCCGTCGATCGTCGCGCCGCGGGCCCTTATAGGCGCGCGCCGCGCGCAGGGTAAAGGCCCGCGGATCGCGCCCGCAGCGAAAAACGCAACCTATGGTGGAAAAATCACAGTCCCGTTCTCCGCGCGAAGCCGGTTATTACGGTAGTTGGCGCGCTGGCGGACCGATGCTAGACCCGTCCGGCATCCAGGGCGACGGCGTCGCCGGGGCGACAGAACGACCAGCGCGCCGAAGGGCGGCGGACCAACCGAGCAGGAATCACGACGTGAGCGAAATCTGGACCGTCTTCGCCATCATCGGCGCTGTCGTCGTGCTGTTCATGTGGGACCGGTTCCCGGTGGTCATCGTCTGCCTCGGCTGCGCGATCGCGCTGTGGGCGAGCGGCCTGCTGACCCTCCACCAGTCCCTCGCCGGCTTCGGCGACCCGGCGACGATCTTCGTCGCCTCGCTGTTCGTGCTGAGCGCCGGGCTCGAGACCACCGGCGTCACCGCCTGGGCGGGACAGCTGCTGATCACCCATGCCGGAACCAGCCGGACGCGGCTGATCGTGTTCATGATGCTGCTGGTCGGCGTGCTCGGCGCGCTGATCTCGATCAACGGCGCGGTGGCGGCGCTGCTGCCGGTGGTGGTGGTGCTGGCGGTGCGGCTGGGGCGCTCGCCGAGCCAGCTGCTGATGCCGCTGGTGTTCGGCGCCCATTGCGGCTCGATGCTGCTGCTGACCGGCACGCCGGTCAACGTGCTGATCTCCGAGGCGCTGAAGAACTCCGGCGGCCCCTATGACGGCTTCGGCTATTTCGAGTTCGGCCTCGTCGGCGTGCCGCTGATGATCGGCGGCGTGGCGATCGCCGTGCTGTTCGGCGAGCGGCTGCTGCCGAGCCGCGACAGCGCCAACCTGCCCGCCGATCTCAGCCAGCACGCCAAGACGCTGGTCGAGGAATATCGGCTGTCGAGCGATGTCTACGCCCTGCGCGTGCGCGAGGATTCGCCGCTGCGCGGCGTCGACCGCAAGGCGATCGACCTGTCGGGCCGGCCGGGGATCAGCCTCGTCGGCGTGCGCACCGCCGACGGCTCGTCCGGGGTGCAGGCGGCGATCGAGACCGGCGACAACATCGTGGTGCGCGGCGCGCCCGAAGCGGTGGGCGAGCTGGCGACCGAGCTCAGCCTCGGGCTGCGCGAGGAGCTCATCACCCGCGACCGGGTCGAGAACACGCTGTTCAACCGCGACTCCGGCCTCGCCGAGGCGCTGATCCCGCCGCGCTCGCCGCTGATCGGCCAGCGGTTCTTTCCCGGCATGGTCACCGAAAGCGGCGATCTGATCGTGCTCGCGATCCAGCGCCAGGGCGAGGACGTAGCGCATGACGCGACGCTGGCCGCCGGCGACACGCTGCTGCTGCAGGGCACCTGGAACGCGCTCGATTCGCGGCTGAACAAGGCCGAGGTGCTGGTGGTCGATTCGCCGGATCTGGTGCGGCGGCAGGCGGTGCCGATGGGCCAGGGCGCGCAGACCATGCTCGGGATCATGGCCGCGATGGTGGTGCTGCTGGCCACCGGGCTGGTGCCGGCGGCGGTCGCCGGGCTGCTGGCGGCCTGCGCCGTGGTGCTGCTCGGGATCCTCACCGTCGAGCAGATGTACCGCGCGATCAACTGGACCACGGTGATCCTCGTCGGCGCGCTGCTGCCGCTGTCGACCGCCATCGACCAGTCCGGCGCCGCGGCGCTGCTCGCCAACGGTCTGGTGGATCTCGTCGGCGACGCGGGTCCCCGCGCGCTGCTGGCCGGGCTGTTCATCCTGACCGCGATCATGGGCCAGATCATCTCCAACACCGCGACCGCGGTGATCATCATCCCGATCGCGGTGGTCACGGCGACGCAGATGGGCGTCTCGCCCGCCCCGGTGCTGATGTCGGTCGGCGTGGCGGCGGCGGCGGCGTTCCTGACGCCGGTCTCGACGCCGACCAACCTGATGGTGATGGAGCCGGGCAACTACCGCTTCGGCGACTACTGGAAGTTCGGCCTGCCGATGATGATCTGGTTCTTCATCGTCGCGGTGTTCTATGTGCCGCTGATCTGGCGGTTCTGAGGCCGCGCAGGTGGACGACATCGCCGTCGTCTTCCTGATCGTCCTCGCCACGATCGGATTCTTCGTCTGGAACCGCCTGCCGGTGATCGTCGTCGCGATGGGCAGCGCGCTGGCGCTGCACCTGACCGGGCTGCTCACGCTCGAGCAGGCGCTGTCGGGCTTCGGCGACCCGGTGATCGTGTTCATCGCCGCGCTGTTCGTGGTGACCGCCGGCCTCGAGGCCACCGGCGTGACCACCTGGGCCGGCCAGCAGGTCGAGCGGCTGGTGGCGGGCTCGCGGACCCGGCTGCAGGTGGTGGGCATGCTCGGGGTCGCGGCGCTCTGCCCGCTGATCAACGCCACCGGCGCGGTCGGCGCGCTGATGCCGGTGATCATGCTGCTGGTGGTGCGGCTCGGCGACAGCCCGTCGCGCCAGCTGATGCCGCTCGCCTTCGCCGCCGGCGCCGGCTCGCATCTCGCGCTGACCGGCGCGCCGAAGAACGTGCTGATCGCCAACGCGGTCGAGGACGGCGGCTTCGGGACGCTGAACTTCTTCGAATTCGCGCTGGTCGGGCTGCCGCTGCTGGCCGGGACGCTGGCCATCGTCACGCTGTTCGGCGACCGACTGCTGCCGAAGCGCGAAGCCGCGCATCTGCCGCCCGACCTCAGCCGCTACGCCGAGACGCTGGTCGCGCAGTACAAGCTCGCCACCGACGTGTTCAGGTTGCAG
>CAYTMB010000020.1:0-15174 GCA_964438465.1 uncultured Rhodovulum sp.
TCAGCAGCTCGCGCACGCCGGTCCGGCCAAGCTCGGCGCCCTCCATGTCGCCATATCCCGCGACGCCGCCGCCCTGCCAGAGCAGGTCCTCGTCGAAGGGGACGCCGGCGCGGGCATGGGCGAGGCGCACGCCCTGGACGCGGCCGATGCGGCTGTTGGTCCGCACCGGTCCGGTGACGATGCCGATCCGGCGGTGCCCGAAGCCGATCAGGTGCTGCGTCGCCAGCGCGCCGCCCAGCTCCTGGTCGACGCTGACGCTGCAGGCGACGCCGTTGACGTCGCTGCGCGCGCGCTGGTCGAAGGCGGCGATGCGCAGGCCGCGGCCGACGAGGTCGCGCAGATGCTCGAAGCTGAGCGGCGACGAGCCGAGGATCACCCCCATCACCCGCGAGCCGAGCAGCGTCTCGCCATACTGCTTCTCGACCTCGGGATCGCGTTCGGCGTTGCAGATCAGCAGGCGGTAGCCGTGCTTGCGGGCCGCCCGCTCGACGTGATGCGCCACCGAGCCCCAGAACGGGTTGACCGCCGAGGGAATGATCAGACCGATCGTCGCATTGTGCCCGGATTTCAGCTGTCGCGCGGCGCTGTTGGGGGTGAACTTCAGCGTCGCGATGGCGTCCATCACCCGCTGGCGGGTTTCGGCGCGCATCTTTCCCGTCCGCCCGTTTATGACGTTCGAGACGGTGCTCGGGGATACGCCCGCCAGTGTCGCCACGTCCAGAATTCCGGCCATCCGCCGCCGCCATTGTTGATGCAACGATTGACTGTTAGGGCGACGCGCTGGCGATGTCAAATCGGGAATGGCGGCAATCTCGCGCAATATATGCTGCAAACGCGAAGAAAATTCCGGGTTGACGCGGATAGTCGGGTTGGTGTTTCGTTGCACTGAAAGCTGCAAAAGAGCGGCATCTTCAGGGGAGGAAACGGCATGGCGAAGGGCTTGAGCCGACGCGGCGCGCTGCGTCGGGGCGCAGGATTTCTGGGAGGCGCGGCGCTCGCGGGCATGCCGCTGGCGCGGGCGCTGGCGCAGGAGCGCGTGCGGGTGCGCTTCGCAGGCTATGTCGAATCGCAGGAGCAGCTCGCGCAGACGCTCGCGGTGCTGAAGCTCTATTCGGAGCGGCATCCGGAGGTCGAGATCGTCCCGGAGTTCACCAACTTCGGCGCCTTCACCGACAAGATCGCGACCGAGACCGCCGGCGGCAACGCGCCCGACATGTTCAGCGTCAACGTCGACCTGCTGGCGGAATATGCGCGCCGCGGCGTGACCATGCCGCTCGACCAGTTCATCCCCGACCCGATCGACCTGTCGGCCTACCTGCAGAGCGCGGTCGACGCGGCGAAGTTCGACGGCAAGCAGTTCGCCATCCCCAACGACGCGATCGCGCCGTCGGTGTTCATCAACCAGGCGGCCTTCGAGAAGGCCGGCGTCGAGATCCCGCCCGAGATGTGGACCTGGGAGCAGCTGCGCGAGGTCGGCGCCGCGCTCGGCGAGGCGCTCGGGCCGCGGTTCTGGGGCGTCGAGGACGCCGGCGGCAACTACATTCCCTGCGACATCTTCCTGCGCGGCCGCGGCAAGTCGATGTTCACCCCGGACCACAAGCTCGGCTTCGAGCCGGAGGACATGGAGGCCTGGTACGCCTACTGGCAGTCGATGCGCGAGGCCGGCGCGGTGCCGCCGGGCGACGTGCAGGCGCTCTCGAGCGACGACGACCCGAGCACGGCGGGCATCGTCGCGGGGCGGACCGCGATGGCGATCACGCTGACCGACAGCTTCTCGGGCTTCCAGTCGCTGACGCAGGACCCGCTGATCCTGCACATGATGCCGAACGGCTTCGAGGGCGGCGAGATGAAGCAGCGCCACTACAGCTACGCCGGCAACTCGACGACGGTCTCGGCGAGGTCGCCCCACCACGAGCAGATCATCGACATCATCCGCTTCATGCATTTCGATCCCGAAGGCAGCCGGGTGTTCTACGAGAACAGCGGCATGATCCCCGCCTCCAAGACGCTGCGCGACGCGCTGGCGGAGAGCGGGACGGAGAGCGACCGCAAGATCATCGGCTATCTCAATCTGTTGCAGGAGGAGCCGGCGCCGCCGCGGTATCCGGGCGTGCCGGGCATGTCTGGGATGCTGACGCGGGCGAACGAGGGCGTGGCCTTCGGCCAGCTGACGCCGAAGGAAGCGGCCGAACAGTTCATCGCCGAGGTCAGCGAGCGGCTCTGAGCAGACGCACGGCCCTGCGCGCCGCGTCGCGCGCAGGGAGATTCGGAGGTATCCAGTGACGACAACGGGAGAGCGCCTGCCGGCGCCGCGCGCCGCGACGCGCGGCCGCGCGCGCAGGCAGGTCGGGTTGAACGCCCGGCACAACGGCGCGGCCTTCGTGTTCCTCGCGCCCTGGGTCGTTGGGGTGCTGTTCCTGACGCTTGGGCCGATTCTCGCGTCGTTCTACCTGTCGCTGACCAGCTACGACATGTTCACCGCGCCGCGGTGGATCGGTCTCGACAACTATGTGAAGATGTTCACCGCCGACCGGCGCTACGTCACGGCGCTGAAGGTGACCTTCACCTATGTCTTCCTGTCGGTGCCGCTGAAGCTCGCCTTCGCGCTGGCGATCGCCATGCTGCTGAACCGCGGGCTGCGCGGGCTCGGGTTCTACCGCTCGATCTACTACCTGCCGTCGCTGCTCGGCGGCAGCGTCGCCGTCGCGATCATGTGGCGGCAGGTGTTCGCCTATGACGGCGTCATCAACCAGGTCCTGCTCAAGTTCGGCGTCGACGGCCCGAGCTGGATCACCAGCCCCGACTACGCGATCTACACGCTGGTCGCGCTGGCGGTCTGGCAGTTCGGCTCGCCGATGGTGATCTTCCTCGCCGGCCTCAAGCAGATCCCGCAGGACGTCTACGACGCCGCCGAGGTCGACGGCGCGACGCCGGTGCGCAAGTTCTTCAGCATCACGCTGCCGCTGCTGACGCCGATCATCTTCTTCAACTTCGTCATGCAGACGATCGGCGCCTTCCAGGCCTTCACCCCCGCCTACATCATCAGCGGCGGCAAGGGCGGCCCGGCGGACGCCACGCTGTTCTACACGCTCTATCTCTACGAACAGGCGTTCACCAACTTCCAGATGGGCTACGCCTCGGCGATGGCCTGGGTCCTGGTCGCCATCATCGCCGTGGTGACGGCGATCTCGTTCCTGTCGGCCCGCTACTGGGTCCATTACGGCGACGAGCGCTAGGGAGGCCGCATCATGTCCGAACCGTCGAGACCCCGCCGCGCCGCGCCCAGGCGCCTCGTCACCCACGCGCTGCTGATCCTCGGCGCGCTGGTGATGATCTATCCGCTGCTCTGGCTCGCGAGCGCCTCGCTGAAGCCGTCCAACCTGATCTTCTCCGACCTCGGCCTGTGGCCGAAGGAGATCCGGCTCGCGAACTACGTCGAGGGCTGGCGCGGGGCGGCGCTGCCGTTCAGCACCTTCTTTCTCAATTCGTTCATCATCGCGGGGCTGGCGGTGGTCGGCAACGTGATGGCCTGCAGCCTGGTCGCCTACGCCTTCGCGCGGCTCAACTTCGCCTTCAAGCGCACGCTGTTCGCGCTGATGATGCTGACGATCATGCTGCCGCTGCACGCGACGCTGATCCCGCAATATGCGCTGTTCTTCAACCTCGGCTGGGTCAACACCTTCCTGCCGCTGGTCGTGCCGAAATTCCTCGCGGTGGACGCCTTCTTCATCTTCCTGATGATCCAGTTCATCCGCGGCATCCCGCGCGAGCTGGACGAGGCGGCGACGGTCGACGGCGCCGGCCCGTTCCGGATCTACTGGTCGGTGATCCTGCCGCTGCTGACGCCGGCGCTGATCACCACGGCGGTGTTCTCGTTCATCTGGACCTACGAGGATTTCCTGTCGCCGCTGGTCTACCTGACCACGATGGACCTCTACACCGTGCCGCAGGGCCTGAGCCTGATGATGGCCTCGAAAGGCGCGTCGTCCTGGGGGCCGCTGCTGGCGATGTCGCTGCTGTCGCTCGTGCCGCTGTTCGTCATCTTCGCCTTCTTCCAGCGGCGGCTGATCGACGGCATCGCCACCACCGGCCTGAAAGGCTGACCCGTGCAACCCGTCGCGGCGGCCGGCCCGGCCGCGCCGCCGCCCATCGAAAGGCCGCCCCCTTGCCCGAACACGCCATCTCGGTCTTCACCAAGCCCTGGACCGAACCGCTGCCGCAACTCGCCGACAAGCTCGCCGCGCTCGGAGTCGACGGGGTCGAGCTCGCCGTGCGCCCCGGCTACCAGGTCACGCCCGAGACCGCCGCGGCCGGCCTTGCCGAGGCGGTGCGAATTCTCGGCGAACGCGGGCTCCGGATCTTCAGCATCGCCAGCGTCGCCGACGCGGCGACGGTCGCCGCCTGCGGCGAGGCCGGCGTGCCGCTGATCCGGATCATGGCGCCGATCGACATGAGCATCGGCTACGCCGCGTCGGTGGCGAAGCTGCGTATCCGTCTCGATGCGCTTCTGCCGGCGCTCGAGCGGCACGGCGTGACGATTGGCGTCCAGAACCACTACGGCCATTTTGTCGGAAGCGCCGTCGGCCTGTATCACCTGGTCGAGCCGTACGATCCGCGGCAGGTCTGCGCCGTGCTCGACATGGCGCATTGCGCCGTGGACGGCGAGCCCGTCGCGATGGCGGTCGACATCCTGAAGGATCGGCTTCACGGCCTCGTCAATTTCAAGAGCGCCTACCACGCACGGATCTCGAACCCCGAGGACGAGGCCGTGTTCGCGGTGAAATGGACGACCCATCGCCACAGCGGCTATTCGTGGCGGGAATTTGCGGACTGTCTCGAAGCGGCGGGATACGCGGGCGTGTACTGCCTGCCCGCCGAATACAGCGACCCGGCCGGAAATCAGCAGCGCATGGGCGACGACGTGCTGCCCTACCTGAAGGCCGACATCCACCGCCTGAAGGAAATCATGAAGGATCAGGGTCAGCCGCCGTCGCCCCGGGCCTGAGCGGACCGGATTCTCCGACGCGGCGGTCCGGTTGCGGCGACGAGATGGCCGGCCGGCCTTCGCCCCCCGGACCGAGCTGCGCCAGCATCGGACCGGGGTCGCCGGCGTCGATCATGGCGAGGATGCGGTAGACCTCGAGCGCCTCGGCCGAAAGCAGGCCGCGGTTGTAGAAATGGGTCGCGGCGGCATAGCGCACGCGACCCGAGCCGGGCTGGCCGAGGGGCGTTCGCAGGTCGGCGAGCTGGGCGGCGTCCTCGGCGGTCTCGGCGCCGGTCGTCATCGCGCGTTCGCGGCGATCGCCGCCTGGATGTCGCGTTCGCGGCGGACCTCCATGCGGTGCAGGATGACCCCGGCGATGGCGACGCCGACGCCAACGACGACGACGATCAGCGTCGCCAGCGCGTTGATGTCGGGGGTGACGCCGAGCTTGACCTTGCTCCAGATCAGGATCGGCAGCGTCGTGGCCCCGGGGCCGGTGGTGAAGCTGGTGATCACCACGTCGTCGAGCGACAGCGTGAAGGCGAGCAGCCAGCCGGCGGCGATCGCGGGGGCGATGATCGGCAGGGTGATGGTGCGCAGCACCTTCCACGGCCGCGAGCCGAGGTCGGTCGCGGCCTCCTCGAGCGAGACATCCATCGAGACGAGGCGGGCGCGGACGATGATGGCGACGTAGGCCATTGAAAAGGTTATATGCGCGAGCGTGATGGTGGTGAAGCCGCGCTGGCCCGGCCAGCCGATCAGCTGGGCCATCAGGATGAACAGCATCAGCATCGAGATGCCGGTGATGACGTCGGGCATCACCAGCGGCGCGGTGACGAAGCCGGAGAAGGCGGTGCGGCCGCGGAAGCGGCGGAAGCGGGCGAGCGCGAGGCCGGCCATCGTGCCGAGGATGGTCGCGAAGCTGGCGCTGACGAAGGCGATCTTCAGCGAAAGCAGGGCGGCGTCGATGACCTGGTCGTTCTCCAGCAGCCGCCAGTACCACTGCGTCGAGAAGCCGCCCCAGACCGTGGCGAGGCGGGACTTGTTGAAGGAGAACACGATCATCGACAGGATCGGCACGTAGAGGAAGGCGAAGCCGAACACGAGGCAGCCCGTCAGGAAGGCCGAGCGGCGTCTCATCGCGAAAACCGTGAGACGTCAAGGGTTGACGCCTTGTCGCCTCTGCGCCCGGCGGCGGCGCGGGTGGCGGCTGCGGGACGCGGCCGTGGCCGCGGAGGCGTGCGCGCAGATGCGCGCATTGCTTTTTCCTGGTTTTCCGCCTGTGGGCGGAAAACGACTGCTCTCCAGGTTTCAAGGCCGTATGAAAGCCCGGGGCGCGCCTGCTCCGGGGCGGCGCGGCGGCGGCGGCGGGTCATGGCGCCTCCTCCCCCGCCGAGCGCGCCTCGTAGCGGGTGTAGAGCATCATCGGGCCGACGAGCAGGATCAGCAGCGCGACCGAGACGGCGGAGGCCATCGGCCAGTCGCGCGCCTGGGAGAACTCGTCGTTGATGACCCGGCCGATCATCGGGTCGGAGGCAGCGCCGACCAGCGTCGGGATGATCAGCTCGCCCGAGGCGGGGATGAACACGAGCAGGCCGCCGGCGATGATGCCGGGCATCGACAGCGGCAGGGTGACGTCGCGGAACACCTTCCAGGGGCGCGAGCCGAGGTCGGTCGCGGCCTCGTCGAGCATCGGGTCGAGCCGCTCGAGGCTGGTGTAGAGCGGCAGCACCATGAACGGCAGGTAGGTGTAGACGAAGACCAGCACCACCGCGAAGTTGGTGTACATCAGCGGCATCGAGCGCAGCGCCCAGTCGAGCGGCGCGAGGAAGTTCCACGCCCCGGTCAGCAGCTTGTTGAACCAGCTCTGCGAGCCCATCAGCCCCATCCAGGCGTAGACCCGCAGCAGGAACGAGGTCCAGAACGGCAGGATGGCCAGCATCAGCAGCACCGTGCGCCAGGCCCCGCCGACGCGGGTCAGCGCCAGCGCCATCGGATAGCCGAGCAGCAGGCAGAACAGGGTGGCGAGCGCGGCGTTGCCGAGCGAGACGAGGAAGGCGCGGAGGTAGAGGCTGTCCTCGAACAGCCGGGCGTAGTTGGCGAAGCTCACCCAGGGAAACTCGGCGCCGAAGACGAAGGGCGGCGCGGTCATCGCCCGGGTGGCGAGGCTCATGCCGACGACGATCAGGAACGGCAGCAGAAAGAAGACGAGGAGCCAGAGATAGGGCGCGCCGATGATCGTCCGCCGCCAGCCGGAGGCGTCGAACCACGCGCGCAACCGCTCACGCATCGCCTTCCTCCGGCAGCAGGATCGCCGCGGACGGGTCGAACGCGAGCCAGACCCGGTCCTCCCATTGCGCGATCCGCTCGCGCTCGCCGACACGGCGGGCGTTGGTCGCCAGCACCGAGAGGATGCGCCCCGAGGCGAGGCGGACGCGGTAGAGCGAGTCCTTGCCGAAGTAGCCGAGGTCCTCGACCACGCCCTCGACGACGTTCGGGCCGGCGGGCCGCTCGCGGGTGATCGCGATCTTCTCCGGCCGCACCGCCAGTGCGATCCCCTGCCCCGCGGCCAGCCCGGGGATGGCGCGGGCCTCGACGACGCCGAACTCGGGCAGATCGACCCGGGCCGCGGCCGCGTCGGCGGCGAGCACCCGGCCCTCGAACATGTTGATCGAGCCGATGAAGTCGGCGACGAACCGCGTCCTGGGGTATTCGTAGATCTCGGTCGGCGGCCCGATCTGGCGGATGCGGCCGCGGTCCATCACCGCGATGCGGTTCGCCAGCGTCATCGCCTCCTCCTGGTCGTGGGTGACCACGACGAAGGTGACGCCGGTGCGGTACTGGATGCCGGCGAGCTCGAACTGGGTGTGCTCGCGCAGCTTCTTGTCGAGCGCCGCCAGCGGCTCGTCGAGCAGGAGCAGCTTCGGGGCCTTGGCCAGCGCCCGGGCCAGCGCCACGCGCTGGCGCTGGCCGCCGGAGATCTGGTGCGGCCGGCGGCCGCCGAGCCCGCCGAGCTTCACGAGGTCGAGCATCTCGCGCACCCGTTCGCGGCGCTGCGCCGCCGACATCGCCTCGTTGGTCAGCCCGTAGCCGACGTTCTGCTCCACGGTCATGTGCGGGAACAGCGCGTAGGACTGGAACATCATGTTCACGGGGCGCGCATGCGGCGCCACCTCGGTCATGTCCTGGCCGTCGATGAAGATGCGCCCGGCCGAGGGCGTCTCGAAGCCGGCGAGCATCCGCAGCAGCGTGGTCTTGCCGCAGCCCGAGCCGCCGAGCAGGGCGAAGAGCTCGCCCTTGCCGATCGACAGGGTCACCTCGTCGACGGCGGTGAAGTCGCCGTAGCGCTTGCTCACGGCCTCCACCCGGACGAAGCCGGGCGCGAAACCTCCGGGCTCGTCGGGCATGGCGCGCCGGCCTCAGCCGGTCCGGACTTCGGTCCAGGCCCGCGCCAGCGCGCTGTCCTGCTCCGGGGTCCAGGGCAGCGGCGCCCACATCCGCTTCACCGTCGCCTCGTCGGGGTAGATCGACGGGTTGCCGAGGATCTCCGGATCGACGAAGGGCTTCGAGGCGGCGTTGCCGTTGGCGTAGTTCACGTAGTTGGTGCAGGCGGCGATCACCTCGGGCTGCAGCATGTATTCGAGGAAGAGCTGCGCGTTCTCCGGATGCGGCGCGTCGGCGGGCACCGCGAGGCAGTCGGCCCAGGCCGGCGCGCCGGTCGTGGGCACGAAATACTCGAGGTCGATGTCGACGCCGGCCTCCGCGGCGCGGGCGGCGGCGGTGGCGTAGTCGCCCGACCAGCTCGCCACGGCGCAGAGCTCGCCGTTCGGCAGCGCGTTGATGTAGTTGTTGTTGTCGAAGGTGGCGACGAAGGGCCGGATCGCCTGCAGCGCCGCGACCGCCGCCGGATAGTCGGCCGGGTTGGCGGCGCGGCCGTCCAGGCCGAGCCAGGCCAGCGTCATCGGGATGATGTCCTGCGGGCTGTCGAGCAGCGAGATGCCGCAGTCGGCGAGCTTCTCGGCGTTCTCCGGCTTCAGGAGCGCGTCGAGCGAGGTCAGATCCGCGTCGGGCAGCCGCTCGCGCACCAGCGCCATGTTGTAGGCGACGCCGACCGAGCCCCACATGTACGGCGCGCCATAGGCGTTGCCCGGGTCCCAGGTGTCGAAGATGCGCAGCACCTCGGGGTCGAGATTGCCCCAGGACGCCAGCCGGGCGCGGTCGAGCGGCAGCAGCAGCCCGGCGTCGAGGAAGCGCGGCATGTCCGAGCCCGCGACGTTGACCACGTCGTAGCCGGTCATGCCCGCGAGCATCTTCGCCTGCATCTCCTCGGTCGAGGAATAGACGTCGTAGTTGACCTTGATGCCGGTCTGCGCGGAGAAGTCCGCGATCGTGGTCTCGCCGATGTAGTCGGCCCAGTTGTAGACGTTGAGCACCGGCTCGTCGGCGGCATGGGCGCGGCGCGCCCAGGGCGCGGCGAGCGTGCCGCCGAGCAGCGCGAGCGTGCTCCGGCGCGTCAGATGGATCATTGCAGTTCTCCCTGGAGCTGGTCGGCCGGGCGTCTGGCGCGCTCGGTCCGGAGTCGGTCGTTGGTCGCCCGCATCCGATCCTCGGGCGGCGCCTCGGCTTCTGTCAACACCGGCAGCACCCCGCGCAGCCGGTCGTGATAGCGCCGGACGCCCCATTCGAGATCGGAGAGGTGGAAGCCGTCGAAGGCCGAGGACTTCATCGCCTCGTTCGACCAGATCGACAGCTGGATGTCCTCGGTCTGGGTCTCGCGGTCGATCCGCCCGGCGAGGTAGCGGGCGAGGCGCTGGCGGCGGTCCTCGTCGGGCCGGCGGTAGCTCAGCGAGCGGATCACCGTGCGCTCGACGTCGAGCGGCAGCTCCTGGTAGAACTGCACGCCCTCGGGGGTCATGGTGAAGACCGCGTTCGGGAACACGCCGTAGTAGCCCCAGGCGCGGCGCTTGTCCTCGGGCAGCCGCGGCTGGTCGGGCAGGATTTTCAGGTAGTGGCGCACGCTCCAGCGCCGCCCGCCGTGGGGGTTGAACGGGGCGAGCGACCAGCTGAGGCCCTCGGGGCTGATGTAGTCGCGGTAGTTCGAGCCGTAGAGGTCCTGCAGCCCGGGATGCGCCATCGCGACATGGTAGCCCTCGTTGTCGACGTCGCGCACCGACTTCCAGTTGACGGCGATCTCCGAGGTCCAGGCCGGGCCGGTGGGCGCGAGATCGTCGAGGCGGTAGTCGGCGAAGTCGGCGGCGAAGGGCGCCAGGGTCTCGGCGACCGATCCCTGCGGGCCGGGGCGGCAGCGTACGAAGACGAAGCCGTTCCAGATCTCGCTCTCCATCGGCTTCAGGCCGAACCGGCTGCGGTCGAGATCGCCGAAGGTCTTCGGCCGGGCGGGACCGCGCAGGCTCCCGTCGAGGTTGTAGACCCAGCCGTGGAACGGGCAGACGATGGCGTTGCGGCACTGGCCGTTCGCGCCAGCGGCGACCCGGGCGCCGCGGTGGCGGCAGAGGTTGTGCACGGCGCGGATCACGCCGTCCTCGCCGCGGATGACCAGCGCCCGGTCGTCGCCGATGTCGAGCGCGACCCAGGCGCCGGGCTCGGCCAGATCCGAGACATGGCAGACGATCTGCCAGTGCGTGGCGAACAGCTCGGCCTTCTCCAGCGCGAGGAAGG
The DNA here is from genome assembly GCA_964438465.1 of uncultured Rhodovulum sp. Taxonomy (GTDB): domain Bacteria; phylum Pseudomonadota; class Alphaproteobacteria; order Rhodobacterales; family Rhodobacteraceae; genus Amaricoccus. The sequence continues at coordinate 10,664 of CAYTMB010000020.1, forward strand.
CCGGGCTGTGGTAGGCCCAGCCGGGCAGGCCGCGACGGTCCCAGGTCTCGGGGACCGGCTGGACGACGAGGGGGGCTGCGGCGGTCATGGCTGGCCTCATCAGAAATCGGCGGGCGGGGTGGCGCGGCGGCGCGCGGGGTTGAAGAACGGCCGCTCGGCGACGCGGGCGCGCAGCATCAGCTTGGCGTATTGCAGCTCGCGCAGCGCGTAGACCTCGACCCAGAGGTCGGCGTTCTTCGCGGCGTCGTAGGGCCGGCGCAGATGGGCGAGCGCGATGTTGCGCTTCGTCGCGGGCGACCAGGTGGCGGCGGTGATCTGGCCGACCTCACGCTTCTTCGCGTGGTAGACGATGGCGTGCTCGGCGGCGACGTTGCCCTCGATGTCGAGGCCGACCAGCGCCCAGGTCGAGCCCTTCGCCTTCTCCGCGAGCAGGGCGCGGCGGCCGGTGAAATGGCCCTTGCTCCAGTCGATCATCCAGTCGAGGCCAAGCTCGAATGGCGAGCGGGCGCGGTCGGCGCGCAGGGCGGCGCCGGCGGGCACGAAGTCCATGCCGGCAATGATGAAGCCGGCCTCGATCCGCGCGAGGTTGAGCGCGTTGGTGCCGATCGGCCGCAGGCCGGGCAGCTCGCCGGCCGCCATCAGCGCGTCCCAGAGGTCGAGCGCGCGGTCGGGCGTGGTCCACAGCTCGTAGCCGAGATCGCCGGTGAAGCCGGTGCGGGAGATGGTCAGGTCGATGCCCGAAAGGCTGGCCCGGGTCAGTCGGAACGGCTTCAGCGTCTCGACCGCCGCCACGCCGGCGGCGCGCAGCACGGCGGCGCTGGTCGGGCCCTGCAGCGACAGCGCGGCGACGGCTTCGGTGATCTCCTCGATCCGGGCGTCGAAGCCGATGGCGCTGTCGAGCAGCCAGGGCAGGTGCCGCTCCTGGCAGCAGAGCAGGAAGTCGTTCGGCCCGTGGCGGAACAGCGTGCCGTCGTCGAGCAGCTTGCCGGCGTCGTCGCACCAGGCGGTGTAATGCACCGCCCCGACCGGCAGCTTCGCGACGTTGCGGATGGTCAGCCGGTCGAGACAGGCGACCGCCTCGCGCCCGGTGATGCGGTATTTCACCATCGGCGACAGATCGTACAGCGACGCCTGATTGCGGATCGCGGTGTATTCCATCGCCTCGTCCTCGAAGGCGAGCGCGGTGGTGTAGCCGCCCCAGGCCCCCCAGGCGTTGAGGCGGTTCGCCTCGGAGGTGCGGGCGTGGAACGGCGTCGGCAGCAGCGGCTGGCGCCAGTGCAGTCTTGCGTCGGGGAAGCGGGCCGCGATCATGCCCGCGCCTCCAGAATCCGCCCCGCGGCGTTCCACCCGGCCGCGCCCGAGACCCCGCCCCCCGGATGGCACCCTGCCCCGGCCAGCCAGAGCCCCGGGACCGGCGTGGCGTATTGCGCCGTCCCGATCGCCGGGCGCAGGAACAGCATGCGCTCCACCGCCAGCTCGCCGTGGTGCCAGTTGCCGCCGACCATGCCGTAGCGGCTCTCCAGATCCGCCGGCGTGACGAGTTCCGCCGCGGCGACCAGCCCGCCGATGCCGGGGGCGTAGGCTTCCAGCGTCGCGAGGATGCGGTCGAGGAACGCGCCGCGATGCGCTTCCCAGCCGCCTTCCGGCGCGCTCGGGGCGAACTGGACCACGGCGGACAGGACGTGACGCCCCGCCGGCGCCAGCCCGTCCTCGAAGGCGGACGGCAGCACGATCTCCATGACCGGCGCATCGGAGAACCGCCCGTATTTCACCGGGTTGAACGCTTCCTCCACCGCACGGGCCGAGGGCGCGATCACCAGCCGGCTGCGCAGATCCGCGCCGCGGAAATCCGGCGCCGCGGTCAGCGCCAGATGCAGCTTCGCGGCGGTTCCCCGCATCCGGATGTCCCGGATCCGCCGCACGAAGCCGGCGTCGAGATGCCGCGGCCCGAGCAGGTCGAGGAACGTCGTGCGCGGGTTGATCGCCGAGACCGTGGTGCGCGCAAGGATCAGCTCGCCGTCCTCGAGCACCACGCCCATCGCCTTGTCGTCCGCGACCTCCAGCCCCCGCACCCGCGCGCCGGTGCGGATCACGACGCCCTTCGCCTCGACCGCCTTCGCCATCGCCGCCGTGACCGCGCCCATGCCCCCCTTCGGCAGCGCCAGCCCCGACGGCTGCCCCGCCGCCTCGCCGGCCAGCCGGTTCAAGAGCAGCATCAGCGAGTTAGGCGAGCGCGGCCCCATCCAGGCCCCGAGCACCGCGTCATGCGCGAGCACGCCCTTCAGCCGGTCGTCGGTCAGCTCGTCGTCGAGCACGTCGGCGACATTGGTCAGCAGCAGCCGCAGGAACTCCCGCAGGTCGTCGCGCCCCATCGCCCGCAGCTTCAGCCCCAGCATCGCCAGCTTCGCCGTCTCGTTGCCGGCGCCCCGCGCCAGCCGCGGCGGAACCAGCGCCTTGAACGGCTTCAGCGCCCCGGCGTAGCGCAGCAGCCGCGACCGCAGCTCGGCCCAGGCCGCGCTGTCCGGCGTGGCGCTCAGGCTGTCGCCGACGGCGCCCTCCAGCCGCAGATGCTCCCCGGTCGCCGACAGCGCGGTGGTGGCGAGGTTCACCGCGGAATATCCGAGGCCGTGGCGGCCGAGATCGAGCCCCGCCTCCACCCGCGGGTCGAGCAGGTTCAGCAGATGCGCCACCGCGCTGACCCGGTAGCCGGGCGCGAACTCGACGGTCTGCGCCGCGCCGCCGAGCCGGTCGCCGGCCTCCAGCACCAGCACGCTGCGCCCCGCCCCGGCGAGCCGCCCGGCGGCGGCGAGGCCGTTGGTCCCGCCGCCGATGACGATGGCGTCAAAGGACGGCATAGGCGTCGCTCATGTCCCGGGCCGGGACCCGCGCATCGCGCAGGATCTCGGCGGCGGCGTTGCGGCCGGGGGCGCCCATCACGCCGCCGCCCGGATGGGTCGAGGAGCCGCACATCCACAGCCCGGCGATCGGCGAGCGGTATTGCGCGTAGCCCGGAACCGGCCGATTGAACAGCAGCTGGTCGAAGGTCAGCTCGCCCTGGAAGATGTTGCCCTCGGTCAGCCCGACCTCGGCCTCCAGCTCGCGCGGCGTGCGGATCTCGGCGTGCAGCACGAGGTCGCGGAACCCCGGCGCATGGGCCTCGATCTGGTCGAGGCAGGTCGCGCCGAAGGCGTCGCGGTCGGCGTCGGTCCAGTCCCGCCCCTCGACCTTCGGCGGCGCGTATTGCACGAACACGCTCATGAAATGCTGGCCCGGCGGGGCCATCGTCGGGTCGATCAGCGTCGGGATCATGCAGTCGAGGAACGGGTCGCGCGACCAGCGGCCGGCCTTCCAGTCGTCGTAGGCCCGCTCCATCCGCTCGATCGAATCGGTGAAATGCAGGTCGCCCTTCAGGCAGGGCGAGCCCTCGGGCAGCGCCAGGAACCGCGGCGGGCCGTCGAGCGCGATGTTGAGCTTGCCCGAGGAGCCGCGGGTCTTGAAGGCGCGCACGCGGCGAAGGAACGGCTCGGGCAATTCCTTCGCCTCGACGCAGCCGAGGAAGGTCCGCTTCACGTCCATGTTGGACACCACCCGCGCCGCCGCGATCTCCTCGCCGCTATCGAGCCGCACGCCGGTGGCGCGGCCGTCGCGCACCAGCACGCGCGCCACGCCGTCGCCGGTGCGGATCTCGCCGCCCGCGGCGCGGAAGGCGGCGGCCAGCGACTGCGTCACCGCGCCCATGCCGCCGCGCGCGAAGCCCCAGGCCCCGACGTTGCCGTCGACGTCGCCCATGTAGTGGTGCAGCAGCACATAGGCCGAGCCCGGCGACATCGGCCCGAGCGCGGTGCCGATGATCGCCGAGACCGCGAGATAGGCCTTGATCACCGGGTTCTCGAAATACTCGTCGAGGAAGTCCGAGATCGACATCGTCCAGAACCGGATCATGTCGAGGATCTCGACCTCGCTCAGCCCGCCGAGATGGCGGCCGAGATAGGCCAGCTCGCCGAGATCGCGCGGCCGCAGCGAGGTCGGGTCCGGCGGCGTCCGCAGCAGCAGCGGCCGGATGAAGCGGCAGGCCCGCATCACGTCGCGCGAGTACCGCTCGTAGGCCTCGGCGTCGCGCCTCGAATGCCGGGCGAACTCGCGTCGGTTGGCGTCGTGGTCGCGGTACATGGCGAGATAGCCGCCGTCCCGGGTCAGCACCGCCCCGCCCTCGTAGGGGAGGATCTGCAGCCCGTATTTCGGCAGCTCGAGATCCCGCATGATCTCGGGCCGCAGCAGCGACGACACGTAGGAGCAGTTCGAATAGGTGAAGCCGGGGTGGAGCGAGCGCGAGACCGCGGCGCCGCCGACCCAGTCGTTCTTCTCGACGACCAGCGTCTTCAGCCCGGCCCTGGCCAGATAGCAGGCGGCGACCAGGCCGTTGTGGCCGGCGCCGACGACGAGGGCGTCGTAGCGCGTCACGCCCGCTTCTCGGCTTCGACCTGTTCGAGCGTGCGGTCCACCGCGGTCTC
>CAYTMB010000021.1:0-15065 GCA_964438465.1 uncultured Rhodovulum sp.
CCTGCGCTGCCTCGCCTCGGCCGGCTGCGAGGTGGTGGTGCTGCCGGCGACGGCGACCGCCGAGGACGTGCTGGCGCATGATCCGGAGGGGCTGTTCCTGTCGAACGGCCCCGGCGACCCGGCGGCGACCGGGGTCTATGCGGTGCCGATGCTGCAGGAGGTGATGGCGAAGAGCGCGATGCCGATCTTCGGCATCTGCCTCGGGCACCAGATGCTGGCGCTGGCGCTGGGCGCGCGCACGATCAAGATGAACCACGGCCACCACGGCGCGAACCATCCGGTGAAGGAGCTTTCGACCGGCAAGGTCGAGATCACCTCGATGAACCACGGCTTCACCGTGGACAGCCAGACCCTGCCCGAGGGCGTGATCGAGACGCATGTCTCGCTGTTCGACGGCTCGAACTGCGGCATCGCGATGACCGACCGGCCGGTGTTCTCGGTGCAGCACCATCCCGAGGCGAGCCCGGGGCCGCAGGACAGTTTCTATCTGTTCGAGCGCTTCGTGGCGGCGATGGCGGCGGCGTAGGGAACGGGCGGCGCCACCCCGGGATTTCGCGCCGGCGTGGGGCGTAACATGATGTTACGCTGGTCAAGTCGCTGATATCGTTGGGATAAAGAGTTAACGACACGGCGACGCCGACGCGCGGCGACAGGCCCGCGACCGGGCGCGTCGAACACTGGAGTGCGCCCCTGGGCCTGGACAGGATCAGGCGGCGGTTTTGACCGGGCCGGGGGCGTTGCGGGTCTCGCGCCGCGCGCCGATGACGAGACCCGGTTCAGGAGGCCATCGGCGACCTTCACGATCATCTGGTCCGCGCGCCGACCGGCAATTCAACTCCCCCGGCCGGAACGATCGGCCCGAGTGTTCGTTCGGGCTCGTTCACGCACATTCCAACCAGCTTGTTATTGAATGATTTTAGAGATTGTCACAAGTCGATCCTCCGTCGCGCTGGTCCACGGGTACGAGAAATTCAATCCGATAAAGTTGCGGAACGAACTCGCGACGGAGAGCAGCGGTCCGGGGACGACCGAGAGGCCGAGATCGGCGGCGCGCACGGCGAGCGCCAGGGAGTCGCTGCCGGCCGGAAGCCGAACCCAGCACATGAAGCCGCCGGCCGGACGCGAGACCGCGCACTGACGCGGAAAGTTCTCGGCGACGAGCTGCAATCCGCGGCGCATTCGCCCCTTCAGCTGCTCGCGCATCTGCCGCACCTGCCGGTCGTAGCTGTGACGGACCATGCATTCGGTGATGGCGTGCTGGAGCGCCGCCTCGCTGGCCGCGAGATCGGTGAAGGCGAGCTTCTCGAGAATTCGCTCGCGGTAGCGGGCGTTGAGCACCCAGCCGGCGCCGGCCAGCGGTCCCAGCGTGGCGGCGAAGCTTCCGATCTGCAGCACCAGATCCTTGTGATCGTAGTTCTTCAGAGACGGGGCGTTGCTGCTTGCGTGGGTCAACTCGGAAAAGGTGTCGTACTCGACGATGGGAATCGACCTTTCCGCGGCCTTGGCGGCGATGCGCCTGAGCGCCTCCTCCGGGTAGATCACGCCCGTCGGGAAATGATTGACCGGCATCAGCAGGCAGGCGTCGATATCGTTGCTCTCGATGAGGAAGTCGAACTGATCGGGGTCTATGCCGCTCACCGGATGCGAGTAGATCTCGATCACGCGCAGATGGCGGCGCTGAAGCGCCGAGAACAACGGAAAATACGTCGGGCTTTCGATCATGACGAGATCGCCTGGCCGGGTGATCACGTCGAGGCACAGGTCCAGTGCGGTCTGGCTGCTGCTGGTGACGACGGTATTGTCTTCGCGGATGCGCACGCCGCGCGCCGCCGCGCGCCGCGAGATGATGTCGCGCAGGTCCGCGTGACCCGCGAGCGAAGTCACGGGCGGCCGATCGGGCCGGATGTTGCGGAGGAAGCGGCGCATATGCGTCAGGAGCTCCTGCGTTGGCAGAAGGTCGCTGCTGGGATGGAGCGACCCGAAGGTCTCGATCTTGCGCTCGCGCCAGAGCGCCATCAGCTGGTACAGCTGAGCCGAGATCGACACCTCCTCGGCGCCGCGGTCGGTGCGGGCGTCGGCGATCTCGGGAAATTCCGACGATATGCGCGGCCTGTCCACGACGTAGAAGCCCGACCGCGGGCGCGCCTCGATCACGCCCTCGCTCTCGAGCAGAGAGTAGGCGTGGTGCACGGTGATGACGCTGAACCCCGATTGCAGGCTCATCTCGCGCACGGACTGGAGCTTCTCGCCGGCTTTCAGCGCGCCGCTGTCGATGCAATCCTGCACGTGGCGCACCACCTCCTGGTAGCGCCAGGTCATCGCCGTCCTCCTGTCATTGCCGGGTGCGTGATTTTCACCCAGTTACAGCACAGACATCGCGCGGCTACAATTGCGGGGTTGGCCACCGGCGACCCGCAACGCTATCTGCTACCGCATGGACACGAGTGAGATGCAAGCCACCGAAGCGACCTGGATCGTGCTGTTCACGATCGACGCCGTCCCGCCCGGAGCGATGATCGGGGTGGACGTCGGCGAGCACCGGCTGGCGGTCTACAATGTCGACGGTCGGTTCTTCGCGACGCAGAACGTCTGCACCCATGCTTTCGCCATCCTGTCGGACGGCTGGCTGGACGACGCCGTCATCGAGTGTCCGCTGCATGGCGGACGATTCGACGTGGCCACGGGCCGGGTGCTCTGCGGGCCGGCGGAAGAGGATCTGAGGACCTATGAGGTCCGGGTCGTGGACGAAAATGTCGAGGTGCGGCTGCCGGACGACATCTAGCCGACGGCGCGCATCTGTCGATACCCGACGCCCGGACATTTGCCTATACCAGCACAACCCGAGGCGTGGCAGTGCTGGCCCAATGGGAGGACTCGTCGGACGATGAACGATCCGGTCAGCCGAGGAAGCGCTTCACCGTCCTCGTTCGAGGGGGCGGTCGATTGCGACGTCCAGATCACCGTGCCCCACAGGGACTGCCTGCTGCCCTATCTCGACGATTACTGGCGCGACGTGTCGATCCAGCGTGGGCTGCAGACGCTCGACGCCTCGTCCTTCCCGCGGACCGCGCCGATCAACGCGCGGGCCGACTGGCGGCTGGAGGAGCCGGCGCCGGTCGAGGCGCAGCTTCGCAACCTGCAGGTCAATCTGCTCGATCGCTATGGCTTGGCCATCGCCATCTGCAACTGTCTCTACGGCGTGCAGATCCTGCACAGCGAGGACATGGCGCAGGCTGTCGCGCGGGCGGTGAACGACTGGATCGCCCGGGAATGGCTGGATCGGGATCCGCGCCTGCGCGCGTCCATCGTGGTGCCGATGCAGAATCCCCGGATGGCGGTGGAGGAGATGCGCCGCGTCGCCGCGGACCGCCGCTTCGTGCAGGTGCTGATGCTGGTCATGGGCGAGATGCCGCTGGGCAAGCGCTACCACTGGCCGATCTACGAGGCCGCCCAGGACCTCGGCCTGCCTGTGGGGATCCATGCGGGAAGCATGTACCGGCATCCGGTGACCGGCACCGGCTGGCCGAGCTACTACGCCCAGGACTACTTCTCGCAGGCCACCGCCTTCCAGACGCAGCTCACGAGCCTGATCCTGGAGGGGGTGTTCGGCGAGTTTCCCGATCTGCAGGTGGTTCTGAGCGAATCCGGGGTGAGCTGGCTGCCGCCCTACCTCTGGCGGCTCGACAAGTACTGGCACGGGCTGCGCAGCGAAACGCCGTGGGTCAAGGTCCCGCCCAGCGAGATCGTTCACAAGCGCGTCCGCTTCACCACCCAGCCGTTCGACGCGCCCGGGTCGCCGGAGATCGTCGCAAAGATCTTCGAGCATATCGGCTCGGACGATCTGCTCGTGTTCTCCAGCGATTTCCCGCACTGGCGCTTCGACGGCGACGCCCTCGCGCCCGCGGGGATGCCTCCGAGCTGCCTCGCCAAGCTGAAACGCGAGAACCCGCTCGCCACCTATCCCCGGATCCGGGAGTCGCTGGCGTCATGAGCACGGCGACGCAGGCGCGGCCCGTCGTCAGCATCGCGACCAGACAGGCGGTCGCCGACTGCGATCTGCATCCGGCCCCGCGCTCGCTCGAGGCCGACATCTTCCCGCATCTCTCCCGCCGATGGCGCGACCACCTCCGCGAATTCGGGTCGATCGCGCGACAGGGCTTCACCGAGGAGATGCAGTATCCCAAGGGTCAGCCGATGGCGTCGCGACGGGACGCCTACCCGCCCGGCGGCGGCAAGCCGGGCAGCGACCTCGCCTTCATGCGGGCGCAGCATCTCGACCCCAACAACGTCCGCCTCGGGGTGATGATCCCGCTCGGCCCGGCGCAGTCGTTCCAGAACATCGACCTTTCCGTCGCGGTGTGTTCGGCGGTCAACAGCTGGCAGATCGAGGAATGGACCTCGAAGGAGCCGCGGCTGCGCGCCTCGATCGTTGCGGCGTATCAGGATCCGCAGGCCACGGTCGCCGAGATCGGGCGCTGGGCCGGGCATCCCGAGGTTGCGCAGGTCTCAATGCTGAGCCGGCTGCCCAATCCGCTCGGGCACAGGAGCTTCTGGCCGATCTACGCCGCCGCGGCCGAAGCCGGCCTGCCGGTGGGGGTGCATGCGTTCGGCAACGGCGGCTGGGCGATCACCGGGGGCGGATGGCCCTCCTACTACGCCGAAGACATGATGAGCCACGCCCAGACCTGCCAGTCGGCCTTGGCGAGCATCGTGCTCGAAGGCGTGTTCGAGCGGTTTCCGGCGCTGCGGCTCGTCCTCATCGAGGGCGGGCTCGGCTGGTTGCCGGCGCTGACCTGGCGGCTCGATCGCATCTGGGAAAGGTCTCGAAGCGAACTGCCGCACGTTCCGCGCCCGCCGTCGGAGTACATCCGCGAAAGCGTCTGGCTGACGTCCCAGCCGATCGAGGAGCCGGCCGATCGCCGCCAGATCGTCGAGGTCATCGACTGGATCGGCTGGGACCGGGTGCTGTTTGCGTCCGACTACCCGCATTGGGACTTCGACGATCCCGCCAAGGCTTTCCCGGTGCAGATAAGCCGCGACTTGCGCGAGCGCTTCTTCCTGCGAAACGCGCTGGAGCTGTATGGGGTCGCAGATGCCTAGTTACGTCGTGGGCCGGGTGGCGGATTTTCCCGCGAGCGGGCGCATGCTGGTCGAGATCAACCGTCGGCCGGTGGTGATCTTCCGGCTGGGCGAAGACTGGTTCGCGCTGCTGAACACCTGCCCGCATCAGGGCGGAAGCCTGCACGAAGGCAAGCAGGTCGGCCTGGTGGAATCGGACCGTCCCGCCGACTATCGCTACAGCCGCCGGGGCGAGATCATCCGCTGTCCATGGCACGGCTGGGAGTTCGACATCCGGACAGGCCGGTCACGCTGCCGGCCGGAAAAGATCAAGGTTCCGCAATATGCGCTCGCCGTCGCGGACGGCGCGGCGATTCGCCGGCTCGACGACGTCAAGGGGGTGGAGACCTTCGACGTCGAGGCGCAGGGCGAGTTCCTGGTCGTCACGGTCTGAGCGCAATCTGTCCATAGCGAAACTCTCTTTTACTGAACCTATCAGCACAGAGCGCCATCGTGTCTTTTCCGACCAAGGGTCCGGCCGCGTCCGCGGCAAGGACCGGAGACGGGAGACACCATCGCATGCCTGCAGAGCCGGCCCCTGACCCCGAGCTGCGATCGCGAGCGGCATGCCGAGCGTGACCTACCTGTCCCCGTCTGGCGCGGCGGCCGTCTGTGAAGCGCGCATCGGGGACACGGTGATGCAGACCGCGGTGGACAACGGCGTCGATGGCATCGTCGCAGAGTGCGGCGGCAGCGCCTCCTGCGCGACCTGTCATGTCTACGTCGACCCGGCCTTCCTCCCGCTGCTGGGCGAGCCGGGCGAGATCGAGAGCGAAATGCTCGACTTCGCCGCCAGTCCGCGGCGACCGAACAGCCGCCTCGGCTGCCAGATCGTCCTGACCGAACGGCTCGACGGGCTCGTCGTCACCCTGCCCGAGAGACAGGTATGACGGCGGGCGGGGTGATCATCGTGGGCGCGAGCCACGCCGGCGTGCAGACGGCCGCCGCGCTGCGCGACCACGGCTATGACGGCCGCGTCCTGCTGGTCTCGGATGAACCGCACCTGCCCTACCATCGTCCGCCGCTGTCCAAGACGCTGGCGTGCGAAGGCGGGCCGACGCTGCAGGCGTTGCGGCCGGAGCGCTTTTTCGCGGACCGGCGGATCGAGTTCGTCGCCGAGACCCGCGTCACCGAAATCGCAACCGCCGACAGCCGCATCGTCACGGCTGCGGGACAATCGATCTGCTACGACGCGCTCGTCCTCGCGACCGGCGCGCGCCCGATCCTGCCCCGGATCGCCGGCGTGTCGATGGCCGGCGTGCTGACCCTGCGCGGTCTCGACGACGCCGCCCGCCTTGGCGAGGCGATGCAGGCGGCCGAGAACGTCGTCGTGGTCGGCGCGGGCATGATCGGCCTCGAGTTCGCCGCCGTCGCGGTCAGCTCCGGCCGGAACGTCACCGTCATCGAGGCCGGACCCCGGGTCCTTGGCCGCGCGGTCTCCGGACCCACGGCGCAGCGGCTCGCGTCCGAGCACCTGGACCGCGGCGTGCGGATCATCACGAATGACAGCGTCGCGGCGCTCCGCGGCGACCGGAGCGTGCGCGAGGTCGAGACCCGCGGCGGGCTGCGGCTGGCGGCCGATCTCGTGCTGATCGCCGTCGGAGTCGCGGCGGACGTCGGGTTCGCCGCAGCGGCAGGACTCGGCGGCCCCGACGGAGTGCACGTCGACAGCCGCCTGGAGACGGTAGCGGCAGGGGTCTACGCCGCCGGCGACTGCGCCCGGCATCCCAACGCGTATGCGGGTGCGACGCTGCGGATCGAATCCGTTCAGAACGCCACCGACCAGGGGCGCACCGTGGCCGCGGCGATCGTCGGCCGCGGCGCTCCCTACGCGGCGCTGCCGTGGTTCTGGAGCGATCAGTACGAGATGAAGTTGCAGATCGCAGGCGTCGCCCAGGGCCATGACCTCGCCGTCGCGCGGACGGGCGCAGGTGGTCGGCTGACCGTATTTTGTTTCCGCCGGGAGCGCCTCGTCGCGGTGGAGACGATCGAAAACGCCAGGGACCACATGGCTGCGCGGCGCCTGCTCGCAGCAGGCCTCGGCGTCACTCCCGCCCAGGCCGCCGACGTGGATTACGACATCGGCGCCGCGGCCAAGAAGATGGCGGCGGCGGAATGAAGGAGATTGATCTTGAGACACGACCAAAGCCGCCGCCCGTCGGAGCGCGCGCGATGACCATCAGCAGCCTCGGAGCGATCGACTGCGACATGCATCCGGTGGTTCCGGACCTGAAGGCGCTCGTCCCGTTCCTGCCCCCGAACTGGCGCGACTCGATCGAGACGCGCGGGATCCCCGGCTTCGAGTCGAACGCCTACCCGACCCGGGCGCCGATAACGGCGCGGCCCGACTGGAGGGACGAGTCGGGCGCGCCGCCGGCTGGCGTCGACCGCTTCCGCGCGGCGGTGCTCGACCGCTGGCGGCTGCGAGGCGCCATCGGAAACTGCATCTACGGCGTGCACATGGTGCTCAGCGAAGACATGGCCGTCGCGCTTGCGACCGCGATCAACGACTGGATGGCCGCGGAGTGGCTCGACGCCGATCCGCGCATGCGGGCGTCGATCGTGGTGCCCTGGCAGAACCCGGACCGCGCCGCCGACGAGATCGATCGCTGCGCCGCCGACAAGCGGTTCGTGCAGGTGCTGATGCCGGCGATGGCGGAGGCGCCGCTCGGCCGCCGCCACTACTGGCCGATCTATGCGGCCGCGGCGCGGCATGGCCTGCCGATCGGCATCCACTCCGGCAGCGCCTACCGCTTTCCCGTCACCCCGGTCGGCTGGCCGAGCTACTACGTCGAGGACTACGCCGCGCAGTCCCTGGGCTTTCAGGGGCAGCTCGGCAGCCTGATCTGCGAAGGGGCCTTCACCAAGTTCCCCGACCTGCGGGTCGTGCTGATCGAGTCGGGCGTCTCGTGGTACATGCCCTTCCTCTGGCGCCTCACGAAGTTCTGGCGCGGCACCCGCAGCGAGGTGCCCTGGGTCGACCGCCCGCCCCACGAGATCGCGCGCGACCACGTTCGCCTGACCGCCCAGCCGCTCGACGCGCCGGACGACGCAGCGATCCTCACCCGGATCGTGGACCAACTGCAGTCGGACGCGGTTCTGCTCTTCGCTTCCGACTATCCGCACTGGCAGTTCGACGATGACGACGTCGTGCCGGCCGGCCTTCCCGCGCTGTCTCTCGAAAAGATGGCGGTGGAGAACCCGCTGGCGACCTACCCCCGGCTCAGGGAGACCATGCAGTGAACATCAGTCTGACCGAAGAAGCCCCCCGGACGACCGCCAGGCAGGCGAGCGCGCTGGTGGACTGCGACATCCATCCGGCGCTTAAGTCGTCCGCGGATCTCAAGCCCTACCTCAGCCCTCGGTGGTGGGACTATCTGCAGACCTACGGGCTGCGGTCGCGCCACGGCTTCGCCAAGGGCACGCCGTTCCCGAAGATCGCCCCGGGCGCGGCCCGACGCGACGCCTGGCCGGACTCCGGGCCGCCGGGCAGCGATCTCGAGCTGATGCGCCGCCAGCACCTCGACCTCCACGGGATCACCATGGGCGTGCTCAACCCGCTGAGTCCTTCCGGCGGCGATCAGAACTCCGACTTCAGCGCGGCGCTCTGCTCGGCGACCAACGACTGGCTCGTCGCCGCCTGGACGAGCCAGGAGCCCCGCCTCAAGGCCTCCATCCTCGTGCCCTACGAGGACGGCGACGCCGCGCGCGAGGAAATCCGCCGGCGCGCCTCTTCCAGCGACTTCGTCCATGTCCTTCTGCTCAGCCGCACCAGCGAGCCGCTCGGAAAGCGGCGCTACTGGCCGATCTTCGAGGCGGCGTCGGAGGCGGGCCTGCCGGTCGCGACGCATGTCTTCGGCTACAGCGGCTTTCCCTCCACCAACAGCGGCTGGCCGTCCTACTACATCGAGGAGGGCGCGGCCCACCCGGCCGGTTGTCAGGCGTCGATCGCCAGCATGATCTTCGAGGGGGTGTTCGACCGCTATCCGGACCTGCGCTTCATCGTCATCGAGGCGGGCTTCGCCTGGTTGCCGGCGCTGGCCTGGCGGCTCGACCGCGCCTGGATGCGCATGCGATCCGAGGTGCCGCATGTGAAGCGGCCGCCGTCGGAGTACATTCGCGAACGGATCTGGATCAGCACGCAGCCGATGGAGGAATCGCCCCGTCCGCAAGACGTTCCCGCGACCATGGCCGACGTCGGCTGGGACCGGCTCCTCTTCGCGTCCGACTACCCGCACTGGGACTTCGACGACCCGAAATTCGGCCTGCCGCCGTCCCTGACCGCGGAGCAGCGCGACAGGATCCGCTTCGGCAACGCCCAAGCGCTCTACGGGATCTGAGCGGCGATGGCCTACCATGTCGTCGCCGCGATCGAGGATCTGCCGCCGGGTGCGCGGCGGGTCGTCGAGGTGAACGGACGCGCCATCGTCGTCTTCAACGTCGACGGCGAGTTCTTCGCGCTCCTCAACCGCTGTCCGCACCAGGGCGCCAATCTCTGCAACGGGCTCCTGACGGTCGCGGTGACCTCGACCGAGCCCGGGATCTACGATTTCGACGCCACGCGACAGGTGGTCCGGTGCCCATGGCACTCGTGGGAGTTCGACATCCGCACGGGAAAGTCGTGGTGCGAACCGAACCGGGTCAAGGTCCGGACGTTTCCGACCGATGTGCAGAGCGGCGAACGGCTGGTCGAAGGCCCCTACGTCGCCGAGACCTTCCGGGTCGACACCGACGGGACATATGTCCTCGTCGATGCGTGAGCTGACGCCCGCGGCCGCCCGCCGGCCCGGGAGCGACAACAACAGAGCAACAGGAGGAAACGCTCGATGCTGCCTACCCCTAGCACAATGACCAACCTGGGGCGCGCGCTGCTTCTGGGCGGCGCCGCACTCGGCGCTTGTTCCGCGGCCGCGGCTCAGGAGGACACCGCGATCACGGTCGTGGTCGAACAGGAGCCCGATACGCTCGATCCGTGCGAGCTGACGAAGAAGAACGTCGGCTACGTCATTCGAGAGAACATCATCGAGACAGTGACGGAGATTGATCAGACCACCGGACAGGTCGTGCCCCGCCTCGCCGAAAGCTGGGAGAACATCGACGACAACACATGGCGATTCAAGCTGCGCCCGGGCGTGACCTTCCATGACGGGACCCCGCTGACGTCGGAGGCGGTGGTCAAGGCGTTCAACCGGATGATGGACCCCAACCTCTCGTGCTCCAACCGGGTGCTCTACTTCGAGGGCATGGACGTCGAGCTGACCCCGATCGACGAGCTGACCTTCGACGTGAAGACCCCGGCGCCGGCGCCGATCATGCCCGTGCTGATGGCCATGGCCGGCGTCGAGGCGCCGAGCACCAATCCGGGCGCGCTGGTGCGCGATCCGATCGGAACCGGGCCATACAAGCTTGTCGAATGGGCCTCGGGCCGAAGCATCACGACCGAGCGCAACGAAAGCTACTGGGGCGAGCGGCCCCCGGTCAGCGCCGTGACCTATCTCTTCCGCGAGGAGCCGGCGGTCCGGGCCGCGATGGTCGCCAACGGCGAGGCCGACATCGCCCCCGTCATCGCGCCGCAGGATGCGACCGACCCGGAGATGGACAGCAGCTATCTCAACTCCGAGACGGTCCGTTTGCGCTTCGACGTCGGCAAGCCTCCGCTCGACGACATACGGGTCCGCCAGGCGATCAACCACGCGATCGACCGCGAGGCGATGATCGGCACGGTGTACAGCGCGACCTGGGAGCCGGCCAGGCACATGGTGATGCCGACAATCTACGGCTACAACGAGGAGGTGCCGTTCTGGCCGCACGATCCGGAAAAGGCGCGCGCCCTGGTCGAGGAAGCCCGCGCTGACGGCGTGCCGGTCGACCAGGAGATCCTTTTGATCATGAACAGCACCACCCCCGGCGGCGCGGAGGCGCCGACAGTCATGATCGAAATGATGAACGACGTCGGTCTCAACGCCCGACTCCAGATCCTCGAATCCGCTGAGTACTACAAGTTCTTCTACAAGCCGTTCGGCGAGGGCCAGCCGGCGAACGTGCTGATGGAGGCGCACGACAATAACAGCGGCGACGCCGGCTTCACGCTTGTCGGAAAATACTCCTCTTGGGGCGGCACCTCGAAGCTCGAGGATCCGGAGGTCGACACGCTGATCAAGGCCGGCCTCGCGGCGCGGGATCCCGAACGCAGCGAACTCTTCCAGGAGGCGTTCGCCAGGGTTCACGATCTCGCCGTGGATGCGGTGCTGTTCCACCAGACCGCCGACACCCGCGTCAATCCGCGCATCGCCTACACTCCGACGGCGGCGACAAACGCGGAACTGCAGATCAGCCAGATCACCTTCAAGTAAAAATGCCGGTGCGGCGGCTGGGAACCCAGCCGCCGCCAGCCGATAAAGGGAGGAAAAAGGTGGCCAGATTTGTGCTGCGGCGCGCTCTGCAGAGCCTCTACGCCGTGTTGATGCTGCTGCTCATCGTCTTTGCGATGACGCGGCTGACAGGCGATCCGACCAATCAGTACCTGCCCCTCTCCGCCTCGCCCCAGGCGCGCGCGGACTTTGCCGAGTTGCACGGGTTCAACGACCCCTATTATGTGCAGTTCGTCCGCTACGTCTCGGATCTCGCCCGCGGCGACTTTGGAGAGTCGCTGTTCAAGCAACGCCCGGCGATGGAAGTGGCGCTCGAGGCCTTCCCGATCACGCTCACCCTCGCGTTCTTTACGATGTCGATCGCCTTGGTGCTGGCGGTGCTGCTCGGCTCGCTTGCGGCCGTCCGGCCGAATGGGCTGCTCGACCGGGTGGTCAGCCTCCTGACCATCCTCAGCGCCTCGGCCCCGACCTTCTGGGTCGCGCTCGTCGCCATCTTCGTCTTCGCGATGCTGCTCGGATGGTTGCCAACCTCCGGCATGGGCCGACCTGAACACTGGGTCATGCCGATCGCGGTGTTGGTTCTAACCCCGCTCGGGGTGCTGACGCAGGTGGTCCGGTCGAGCATGGTGACCAGCCTGAGCGCACCCTTCGCCAAGACGGCGCTCGCCAAGGGCGCGAGCAACCGGCGCGTCATCTTCGTCCACGCCCTGCGCAATTCCCTGCTGCCGCTCATCACCATCGCCGGCGTGCAGGCGACCGGCCTCGTCAACGGCGCGGTCGTGGTGGAGACGATCTTCGGGCTGCCGGGCATCGGCAAGGTCATGATCGACTCCATCCGCCACCGCGATTTCTCGCTGACGATCGCCTGCATCCTCCTTGCCGCGATCGTCGTCTACGCGATGAACATGGCCATCGACATCGTCTATGCGCGCCTCGATCCGCGCGTTGAACTCACCCAGGGCGGCGCACGATGAAACTGATGCTGAAGCAACTCGCCCAGGACCGGGCGGCCCTCGCCGCCGCGATCTATCTCCTCGTGATCGTCGGGGTGGCGCTGCTGGCGCCGGTGATCGTCGATGACGGCCTGCTGCGCTCCAATCTGCGGATGCGCCACGCGGCGCCGTTCCAGGTCGAGAACGGCGGATGGTACATCCTCGGCGCCGACGCGCTGGGCCGGAGCATGCTGGCGCGCCTGATCGAGGCCGCCCGGACGACGCTCGCGATCTCCTTCGCGACCGTCGTCCTGTCGCTGGTCATCGGCACCGCCATCGGGCTGATCGCCGCCCTGCGCGACGCCTGGTGGAGCGCCGCGATCATGCGTGCGATCGACGTCCTGATGAGCATTCCCTCGCTGCTGCTGGCGATGGTCGTGCTCTACGTCGTCGGGGCGGCGCCTATTGTCGTCGTGCTGATCCTGACGGTGACGCGCATACCGATCTTCGCACGCACCGCGCGCAGTCAGGCGCTGGAGATCCGCGAACGCGCCTTCGTCTCGGCCTCGCGCGTCATGGGCGCAAGCGGCCGCCATCTGCTGATCCGACACATGGCGCCGCTGGTGACGCCGACGCTGTTCGCCGTGGCCGCCGTCGAGTTCGCACAGGTGATGCTGGCGGAATCGACGCTGACGTTTCTCGGCATCGGCGTCCAGCCGCCGGACGTCACCTGGGGCCTGATGGTGTCCGAGGGCCAGCGCTACCTCGCCACGGCCTGGTGGACCGCGCTCTGGCCGGGGCTGGTCATCGCCTCGATCGCGCTCGCGGCGACGCTTCTCGGCAACTGGTTCCAAATCGCGAACGACCCGGTTCTGCGCGCCCGCGGCGCCCGACGGCCGCGGATCCGGCCGGTGGGAAAGACGGCGTCCAATGCGTAGCGCGTCTTCGCCCCTGCTCGAGATCGACGGCCTGGTCGTCGATTTCGACACGCCCGCCGGAACATTCAACGCGGTGCGCGGCGTCAGCCTGACCATGCGCGAGGGCGATTCACACGCGATCATCGGTGAAAGCGGCTCGGGCAAGAGCGTGACCGCCTCGGCGATCATGGGGCTGATCGACAGTCCGCCCGGACATATCGTCGCCGGCGACATCCGGTTCCAGGGCCGCAGCATCCTGGGACTTCCGCGCCGCGAGCGGCGGCGGATCTACGGCCGGCACATCGCGATGGTGTTCCAGGATCCGGCGACGCATCTGAACCCGGTCTATCCGGTCGGATGGCAGATCGCCGAGGTCTGCCGCATCCACGGCGCCTCCGCCGCCGATGCGCGGCGCAGCGCGATGGAGCTGATGGAGCGTGTGGGCATCGCCGACGTCGGCCGACGCTACTACGCCTTCCCACACCAGTTCTCCGGCGGCCAGCGCCAGCGCATCATGATCGCGATGGCCATGGCGCTGCGCCCGGAGCTGCTCATCGCCGACGAGCCGACCACCGCGCTGGACGTCACGGTGCAGGCGCAGATCCTCGACCTCATCCGCGACATGCAGCAGGAGAGCGCGACCGCCCTGCTGCTCATCACCCACGACCTCGGCGTCGCCGCCGACATTGCGCAGACCGTATCGGTCATGCATGGCGGCGAATTCGTCGAGACCGGCTCGATCGGCGACGTCTTCAGGGCGCCGCGGCATGCCTATACCCGGAAGCTGCTGAAGTCCCGCGAGTCAGGCCAGGTCAAGCCGCTCACCGGCAGATCGGAGGTCCTGCTCGAAGTCGATGACGTGAGCATCGACTATGGCAGCGTCCGGGCCGTCTCCGGTCTGTCGATCGAGTTGCGCAAGAGCGAAGTCCTCTGCGTCGTCGGCGAAAGCGGGTCGGGCAAGTCGACGGTGGCCAATGCGATCCTGCGGCTGCGCGAAATCTCGTCCGGGAGCATCCGCTACCGCGGCAGGGAGATAAGCAAGCTCGCCGGCCCCGAACTCAACGCCTACCGCCGCGGCGTGCAGGCGGTGTTCCAGGATCCGTTCGGCTCCCTGAACCCGAGGATGAGCGTCTTCAACGTCCTCTGCGAACCCTGGACCATCCAGCGCGGCGTCCTTCCGAAGCACGAATGGCGCGCCCGGGCGGTCGAGCTGATCGAGAGCGTCGGCATGAGCGCGGCCGACCTCGAAAAGTTTCCAAGCGAGTTCTCCGGCGGCCAGCGGCAGCGGATCGCGATCGCCCGCGCCCTCGCGCTCCAATCAGAAGTGATCGTGTGCGACGAGGCTGTCTCCGCGCTGGACATGACGGTGCAGGGCCAGATCATCCGGCTCCTCCAGGACCTGCGCGCGCGGATGGGGGTGGCGCTCCTGTTCATCACCCACGATCTCGCCCTGGTGCAGAACTTCGCCGATCGGGTGGTCGTCATGCATTCCGGCAGGCTCGTGGAGCAGGGAACGACCCAGAGCATCTTCTCGAACCCGCAGCAGAGCTACACGCGCACGTTGCTGGCGGCCTGCCCGGTTCCCGATCCAGTCGCACAGCAACAGCGCAGGGAGGCCAACCGCGCAGAATCCGCTCGCTCGGACCGCGTGGCGTTTCGCGGTTGACGCGCCGCGCACGGCGACGTTCTCATCAGCGGCAAAGGTCCGGTGCGAGCCTTTTCAAGGC